>JAYSST010000105.1:0-1971 GCA_043720435.1 Bdellovibrionales bacterium | reverse complement strand
GTGTTGGGAATGGGATTTCGATGTTGTTCGCCTTGAACGCGTTGTTGAGGGCTCGGTAGATTTCGCCCTTTACGATGCTTGCGCTTTCGGTTTGCGTCCACACGTGGATGTCGAAGTCGATGGATGAGGCACCAAAAGCTCGCATGTTCACTTCTGGTAGCGGATTGCGTAGCGCCAGCGGATGCCCCTGAAGCGTCTCGCGAATTGTTTGTTCGACGAGAGCAAGATCGGACGAATAACCAACGCCAACTTCCAAGTCCATACGGCGAATCGGAAAAAACGAATAGTTAATGATGTTGGATTTCACGAGTGTTTCGTTCGGAATTCTGACCATCAAGTTCGTGAAGGTTCGAATCTTGGTAGAGAGCAAATCGATCGCGACGATTTCTCCGCGGATATCGCCAACCGAGACTGTGTTGCCCACGACAAACGGTCGTTCGATCATCAAAAAGATTCCGCTGATCAGATTGGAAGCCGAAGTCTGCGCGGCGAAACCAATTGCGACTGTCAGAACTCCGGCGGCACCTAGCAAAACTTTGAGATCGAATCCAAGGCTATCGAGCGCGGCGGCAATCGCAAGAATGACAAGTCCATAGTAAGTGACCTTCTCGAAGAGCATTCGCTGCTGAACTTCGAGAGTCTTCATACGTCCAACGGCTTTGCGGGCGCGATTGGCTAAAAAATATCCGCCAAGCAAAAAGGCGATCGCGGTGAGCAAATTGAAAATGTGCTCTTTTGTCACGATAGTGCCAAGAGCGTTAAACCATTCGCGAAGAATCATCCGCGCTCCTTAAACAAGTTCTCGACGCTTGTGCCGATCGTGCTTCTAAAGTTCGCAAGCCCCTTCATAGCACTCGACTCGTTCGGAGTTTGACGTGCATGCATGACGAGCGTCGTGGTTCCTGCTTCGCGCGGAAGTCCGCGCTCACCGTGGGCGCCCGTTGAGGCTCCCGAAGACGCCATTGATGTAAGGCCATCGATGTCAGATTCAGCGTGCAACACAAGACTCTCGCACCAAAAACCCGACTGCGGTGAATGGAAAAGCGCAAGCCGCGTACACGGAATCGCGAGCCGATCTATAAAGAGCGAATCTGTTCCGCGATTGACTATGGAAACCGAAATGTTGGCGACATCGAGACGTGGTTTTAAATCAGACCAGCGCTGAACGCGGATCGGGTTGTGCGGCGTAAGAGCCAACTCACCGCTGAGTGGGCGAGTGCCTCCCCAAGTTCTGATGAGCGGCAGAAGTGGAATCTCGCAAGCTTCGCGCGGAGGAGTCTGACCCGAAACTGTTTCCACTCGAATGCAAAGCGGCACCAGAAATCCAGTCTGCAGACTTTCTAATGGGTCGAGAACCGCTGCGGAGCCAAGAGCAAAGATCAAAGACTCTTCTGGCAGTATCGGAGAAAATATCAGGTCTTCGTTAGGATTTGCCGCCGGGATTGTTATCGACCTTAATTTCGCGGGAAAGTGTGGCGAAATCGCAGACGGTGGCTGTTGTGGCGAAGTGAAGCTTGTCACGGCATCAGGACTGAGTCCCATCAAACGGGTGGCCGCTGTTTTCACGGTCGGGTTTGCGGGCCGATCGACGTGTCGCCAATGGATCTGCCAAAAATTTTCATGGTGTTCGACCATGATTTCGAGTGGTCCGATTGACCACATTTCGACTCGATCGATTGGAATTCGGTGGCGTCCCCACCACGTTGCGATTTCAGATGTTTGTGCCATCACAGATGGTGACGCTAGCAACAACTCGCGGCTAGAGTAAAGAGGCGAAAGGGGCTTATAAGGCGCATGGCGAAAACGACTCGTGGAAAACCGACTAAACCAGCTACGTCAAAAAAGGCGGCGCGAAAAAAAATTCGCTCGAGGGGCCCACGCATTCGTCGATCGCACGATAACAGTCACGAGAGTCCCGAAGACATCGCGTCCGACGCCAAATCGAGGCGTGGCGCACCGCACGAGTTTTTG
>JAYSST010000104.1:0-1972 GCA_043720435.1 Bdellovibrionales bacterium | reverse complement strand
GCTTTAATTCCTCGGCAATCATCTCGAGCAAATCTTCTGCGTCTTCTTCTTCACGTTCGACTTCAGCATTTCGCGTAATTCGAAACGGCATGACGTCGAGAATTTCCATATCCGGAAACAAATCTTTCAAATTGTAACGAATCACTTCAAGCAGCGAGACGAATCGCGCAGGAGCAGGCTTTCCCGACGACTTGTCCCCCGTTTTTTCTGGAGGATTTTCGGTGCGAAGTATCACCCACTGCGGAAAAATCTTGGGAATTTTGATTCGCGCAAAGAGTTTTTCGTCGCGATCAGGATGGCGAAGAGTCACTCCAAAACTTACCGACAGCGATGAGATAAAAGGAAATGGCAGTCCAGGATCGACCGCAAGTGGAGTCAGAACCGGAAACACGTTTTGCCGAAAATACTTTGTCGCAAATGCACGTTCGCCGGAGGTCAACTCGGGCCATGCGAGTAGGTGAACTCCGTTCTTCGCAAGTTCGGGACGAAGCGAACGATTGAAAGAGTCGGACTGTCGCTTCTGCTGTTGCAGCGTCATTTTACGAATAGCCTCGAGCTGCTCAGTCGCAGTCATGCCGCCTGCGCGGCGCTTTGAACCGACCGCGACCTGATGCTTAAGTCCGCCGAGACGCTTCATAAAAAATTCGTCGAGATTTGTCGAAAAGATGCCCATGAAACGTACTCGCTCGAGTAACGGCGTGCGACGATCGACCGCTTCATTTAAAACGCGACTGTTGAACTCGAGCCACGCAGTTTCACGGTTCAAAAACTCGTGCGGTGCGCCACGCCTCCATTTGGCGTCGGATGCGATGTCTTCGGGACTCTCGTGACTGTTATCGTGCGATCGACGAATGCGTGGGCCACTCGAGCGAATTTTTTTTCGCGCCGCCTTTTTTGACGTAGCTGGTTTAGTCGGTTTTCCACGAGTCGTTTTCGCCATGCGCCTTACAAGCCCCTTTCGCCTCTTTACTCTAGCCGCGAGTTGTTGCTAGCGTCACCATCTGTGATGGCACAAACATCTGAAATCGCAACGTGGTGGGGACGACACCGAATCCCAATCGATCGAGTCGACATGTGGTCGATCGGACCACTCGAAATCATGGTCGAACACCATGAAAATTTTTGGCAGATCCACTGGCGACACGTCGACCGACCAGCAAACCCGACTGTGAAAACAGCTGCGACCCGTTCGATGGGACTCAGCCCCGAAGCCGTGACGCGCTTCACTTCTCCACAGCAACCACCTTCCGCGATTTCGCCACATTTTCCCGCGAAATTAAGGTCGATAACAATCCCGGCGGCGAATCCTAACGAAGACCTGATATTTTCACCGATGCTGCCAGAAGAGTCTTTGATCTTTGCCCTTGGCTCCGCAGCCGTTCTCGACCCGACAGAAAGTTTGCAAACCGGTTTTCTGGTGCCGCTTTGCATACGGGTCGAAACAGTTTCGGGTCAGACTCCTGCGCGCGAGGCCTGCGAAGTCGCATTGCTGCCGCTCATCAGAACTTGGGGAGGTTCTCGCCCACTCAGCGGCGAATTGGCTCTAACGCCGCACAATCCGATCCGAATCCTGCGCTGGTCTGATTTGAAACCACGCCTCGATGTCGCAAATATTTCAATTTCCATCGTCAATAGCGGAACAGATTCGCTCTTCATCGATCGGCTCGCGGTTCCGTGCACCAGACTTGCGCTCTTTCACTCGCCGCAGTCGGGCTTTTGGTGCGAGAGTCTTGTGTTACATGCCGAAGCTGACATCGATGGCCTTACATCGATGGCTTCTTCTGGAGCCTCGACGGGCGCAAATAGTGAGCGTGGACTACCGCGCGAGGCAGGAACCACGACGCTTGTCATGCATGCTCGTCAAACTCCAAACGAGTCGGCAGCGATGAAGGGGCTTGCGAACTTCAGGAGCACGATCGGAACAAGCGTCGAGAACTTGTTTAAGGAGCGCGGATGATTCTTCGCGAATGGT
>JAYSST010000103.1:0-4770 GCA_043720435.1 Bdellovibrionales bacterium | reverse complement strand
GCTGAGCCAGTATCGAAGAGAGTTCACGCGTGACACATTAGTGCTGAGCTTCGACAGCCTTGAACTTTTAACATATCGCTGTGCAAGAGCTGCTCGATTGAAGGAACCCAAGTGTTTACTAATGGTTAGTATAACTCTGCGAATTTGATTTTCCCGATAGCACAATTGCCACTCTTTTAAGCATGAAACACCCGGCCACCAAGGGCCGAATTTTGACCAAATTCTTTGAGTTAAACGCTTTTCGTGGTCTTGAGCTCGTGAGAGGAACACCGGTCTACACCCGAAATCATTTTCGGTAGCCGTATTCACTCGGCCGAAGAGGTATCATCGGCCGAGAGCAATAGGTGTAATAGAAGAAAAACTAATTTCTAGTCTCCGCCCGGAGAAACTTCTTCGCAATAATATCCCGCTGTCGCCCAACGGCCACTGAGGTAGCATCCCGCGCGTTTCACTGTGACAATTGATCCAAAAGAACTGTTATTGCAAACGGCGTAGGCGCTTGTGTGATCGAATGCCACGATGTAATTTCCCCAGCGGCCCATCCAAGAAGAATCTTGTGCGGCGCAAGCCTGAAAATTATCGCGTGTTCCGGCGAAAGAAAGCGATGCCGATACAGTTACGAATGCGGCGATTAAAATAGCGAAGAGTTGGCGAGTGGAATGTTTCATAAAGCCTCCATGTTTTTTAGGAAGGTTTAGTCGAATACGGACGCCTCTGAAACGCAACCCGAATGGACAAACCGGGAACGCCGTGTCTAACGGACTAGTTCCCGGTTAGGTGGTCTTCTTTGATTTTTCCGATGTGAGTTTCGATCTTGGCAATGAGATCGCTGGCTCGGACAGGATCGGTCGCGATCGATGTCTTTAAGCTTCCGAGCGCCGCAGATCACTTTGCCTTGTGGCGTGACGGGTATTACGTCGCCATAACCAACTGTTGTGACGGTTGCCACCGCCCACCAAACGGTGCCGAGCAGCGAATTAATGTTCGGGTTAATCCCACGTTCGGTAAAATAAAGAGCGAAAGCCGCCGAGGCGATCAGCGTATTGCCAAAAACAGTTAACACGAGAAAAACCGGATGAGTCACGAGCCGAAGGAATTTTTTTTCAGAAACGAATTCGATGGCCAATTATGCCTATATGATTTGTTGTGCCGGCTCATGTTCACGTCGTCGATCCAAGCATGCCGATTCACCTAGTGCAAACGGTGGCTTCTTCGAGATGTTGCGTCAAAGTTCTTAGCCGTGCGAACTGCCGAGCGAGCACTCGAGAATTCCGAATGCAATATGGGTATAGCCATTCATCGTCAAAATGTTTTCGAGACGCGCATATTCTTCTTCCGAATCTAGATGAGTTGTAACCGAGTCTTGGGAATGCGATAGATGTCGAAGCATTGCCGAAACCGGTGCTGGATTTGAAAGTTCTGGAGCGTCGTACTCATGGTCGATGAGTGTCCATCGGATTTCTGCAGGCGCGAACATGGTTCTGCAAATTTCCGGTATCTCCCATTTATTGTTTTTGAGGTTTCCTACCGTCCAAGTGACGAAGCAAGCTTTGACCGGTATTCGATTTTGCTCGTGAAAATCGCGAACAAGTCGAAACGACGCTCTTTGTAGATCAGCGCCGGTAGGACCACCATCGGAATTTACTGCGAGAACGCTTTCGCACGGAGCTGGCGCAAACGGAACGTTCGCTAATATTAATGTATTGCCTGTGATCGGTAACATGGAAGGAAATCCGTCGTTCATATTGTTAAGGAATGACGTGTACCGTCGTCGTTCGTTGGTCGCCGACCGTTGGCGTGTGCCCGCAGCCGGCCGCAGGATCGATGATCCATTCTGCCCACTGATCAAGCTGGTTCTGTCTGGCGTAGTTGACTAGAAGTTCGGCCTCGTCGGCATCACGAAAAACTCTTAAACGATGGTCAACCCAGGCGCCGTCAGTGAGAAAATATTTATTCCCGAGCCGATTAATTTTAATAAGCAGAAATTCATATTCGATCAGACCGAACTCTTGAAGCGACAAGGTGGGCTGCGAAGCGAGGACGGGCGGTCCGCGACAATCTCCACTAAGCCACTCTTGATACTCGATGCTGTGGTATGCCGCCATCACTGCGTCTTTCAATCGATTTAGTTTAATCGGTGACTTCGCTCAAGTACGATGCCCCGTCGCTAATTCGGGAAATGCTTCTTGTACATGGACATGAATGGAGTGCCAGACAGGCCGTGAACAAAAATAGACATCACAACAGTACAGTACGTAATGAGCGCCAACTGTTGAGCTGTGTCGCCTTTGACACCGTGACCAAGAGCATACGTCACATAGTAAATAGATCCGATTCCGCGAATACCAAACCAAGATATGAAAGGTCGTTGAAGGCGGTCCATCGGGAGTCCAATCAGACCAATGACGACGGCGAGTGGCCTCACAGCTAGAAAGATAACTGGAATGATCCAAAGGTTGGGGTGTTGAAAAAACGCAGGTTGGAACATCATTCCCAACAACACCACGGAAACAACTTCTCCGATGCGCTCGAGCTGTTCTGTGAACGAGCGAACGGCAGCGACCATACTTGCGCCATCTTGTTGCGATGACTTCAAGCATTCGCTATCCGGTTGTTTAGAAATCTGTCGCATCGACAGTCCCGCAGCGAAAACGGCTAGAAATCCGTAAGCATGAAAGATGTACGCGAGCCCGTAAGACAGTGCAATTAGACTTAAAGCCAAAAAATCGTCGAGAATGACAGTCTCTTTATTTTTTCGCCGAAGTAAGACGACGAGGTTTGATACTTGCGTTCCAAAGATCCATCCAATTCCGAGACCTGCCCCGACAGCCCACACCACATCGACGGCAAGCCAGCGAAAACCCATGCCACCGATGTCGTGTAAACCAAGAAGCCCAAGCCCGAGCATGACGAACGGAAACGCTGTTCCGTCATTTAATCCCGCTTCGCCAGTCAGGCTAAATCGCAATCTATCTCTGTCGTGGGGATCGGTAACTTGAACCGCTGAAGCAAGGACTGGGTCCGTCGGCGCGAGGATGGCTCCGAGCAGTATTGCGGCACCGATAGGCATCTGTAAAAAATAATGCGCAAGCGCTGCAATCATCAATACCGTCAGGCTCATCGATAAGAATGCGAGACGAACGGCTGCCTTCCAATGACCGTGCGAAAATGGAAGTCGAAGTTTGAGGCCCGCAACAAACAATGAAACCAACACCACGACTTCTGTCATGCGCTCGAAGGCGCTAGCGTTGTTAAACAAGTCGATGTTGACGATGTGCAGCCCATACGGGCCGAGAATAACTCCAAATAAAAAATAAAATATTGATGTCGTGATCGGAAACTTACCGAACCACGAAGTCGAGACCGCGGTCAGCATCAGGACTATGCCAAAAACGAGGTACCATGTGATAGCGACGTCCACCGACATAACCTCTGCCTAATTCACCTTTATCGTGATGTCACGGCGGCAAAGAATTTTCACCGCTTCATAGCGAATTAACCCCTGGCGTTCGATGTTGATACATTGCTGGGCTGCACCGGGTGACACCCGGGATTTTTCTTTCAGTTGTACTAGGCGGGCGCCGATTTAACTGTTGTGCCGCGGTGATCTTCGCAGTGGCTCCACGCAGTAATGGCGAGTAGCGGGTAAGCAATTGAAACGCACGTTTTGGGTTCGCGGTAAAACTGGGGAGAATGCATTTTTGGCTCTCGGGTGGATGGCGCTTAGCGCGACCTGCCTGTCGCTGATGAACGTATTCGTTAAACTTCTCGCTCCGATTTATCCCGCGTTTGAAATCATCTCAATTCGATACGTTGTCTGCGCAGCCGTGCTATTTGCGTTTTTAAAAGTGAGCCGACAACCCTTTGTTTTGGGAAAATCACGGAATGCGGTCATCGCACACGGCGTTACCGGCGTCCTCGCAATTTTTTGTCTCGTTAAATCTCTCTCTATGTTGCCGATGGCGATTGCGATCATGTTGTACTGGTGCTGTCCCATCTTCGTTCTGCTCTTCTCCAAAATGTTTACGGGTGAAGGGTTATCAAAACGCGGTCTCGCCTTCATGGCTCTCACCTTTACCGGTCTTGCTCTCTTCGTCGTTGAAGGCGGAATGTTTTCAGGAGCTTCGATGCCGGTAAAAGGCGTTTTCATCGGTCTGTGCGGCGCTGCGCTTGCGGGCGTCGCGTACGTTTCGCTTCGTATTGCGAGTCAAAGAATTCAAGCAAGCGTGGTTGTATTCTACGCCTCTATCATTGCGGTTATGATTGCGGTGCCTGCTGCGTTGCTTGCTGGATTTGAAATGCCATCGGCACAGCACTTGACGATGATGTTGTTGATCGGTGGATTCAGCCTTGTTGGGCAATTCGCTTTAACAAAAAGTTACGCCTATGCATCGGCGCCGCTTGCGAGCTGCATGGCGCTACTAAACATCGCGTTTTCAGCAGCAGCGGGAAGTTTATTTTTCGGCGAAAACCTTACTGCGATTCAAAGCGCTGGCATGTTGCTATTGAACTGTGGAATCGTTTTTGTGACTTTAGCTTCTTCAAAGAAAGCGAAGATTGCTAATAGCAAACCAACCACGATAGCGAAGTCAGACGAGCCTTCTGAGTCGGCGTCTCAATCGACTTCAGACTCATCCCCCCAACGAGTCGCTTAAGCTTCGCCGAGTGCGATTTAGCTTTGGTAATCGTGCATTTACGAGACGTTTCAATTGTTTGGCGAGCATCACAATCTGTGTACCCAATGGGCGGCATTTTCGGCTTAGACAGCGG
>JAYSST010000102.1:0-1974 GCA_043720435.1 Bdellovibrionales bacterium | reverse complement strand
TAAAACGCTCGCAGCGGTTATAAGCGGTAACGGCGGTGCGAGACGCCGCGCCATAATTATGGCGACGTAGACTTCGGCTCGCCCTTTCGATAGCTGGAAGCCTGTCTAACTCGAGGGGGCTCTCGTGGGATTAATATTCAGTGCTAGTTCGAAAAAAGCGGCCGTTCTAACAACGACCCTCATGATCGCAAGTCTCGTTGCTTGTGCACCGAACGACGAAAAAGTTCGCGGCGCGTTCGGTAACTCTGGCACGGATAACTCGGACGCCCGCACGACCGATCAAGTCGAAGAATTTTCGCGGTCGATGTTGATCGAGTTGGCTGATGTCGCTCGCCAGACTGAGGCTGTTTTGCAAATGGTTACTCCACCTGACCAAGCGCCGGCGGTGACACCGGCAGAACCAATCCCAGCGACTCCTGCAACTCCGATCGTGCCTGCGGCGCTTCGTGCGGCCGCCTGCAAAGTTGTTCAGGTTTTACCGTCGCTCGCCGATACCGTAAAGTTTCAAACGGATATCAAAGGATGCAAAGAAAAGGGTCCAACCTTCGAAGCAATGCAGTTTGGTCGCGAAAACGCGTTTGCTTCGATCATGAAAAAAGCCGGAGAGCCAGACATTGCGACAGTGATTCGCGTCGAAGGCAAAGGTTTGGAAACGATTTTGAATCCGAACAAAAATCCGAAAGATGCACTGCGCGTGAAGTCGTCTCGCTTTCTCGAAGCTGAATTTGTCAAAGATGAGTCGGGTGCTCGAACGTATCGATTTACCTATGAAAGCCACTCCTCATACAATCTCGATTTGAAATCATCGGTCGACAACGGGCAAATCGTTTCGAAAATTCAAGGCACTTTCGAATTCGACATGAGCTCAAAAAAAATATCGATGTTCCGCGCAGCTGACCCGACGGATCGCCTCGAACTTAAGGTTATTAGCGCTCGACAAAGTAAAAGCGGCGGCAGGATCACGCGGCAGGAATTTTCCGGCACGGGCACGTCGCCTTCCCTCGAAATGAATCTAAGCGCGTGTGCGCTGCCGATCGGTTCGATGAAATCTCGATACACAGTTGCGGCGCTCGGATCCGGCAAGAAGTTCGACGTCGATTCGACAATTGAAATTGAGAGTTCGAAAGACTCGTTTGTTGATAAAGCAAAAGTCGGTAAGCCAAAGTCAGTGACCAATGCCAAACTCTGCACGGCCGACGAACAGATTACGATGACAGAATTTTACTCGGGATTGATTTACTAAATTCCCCTGTCCTTCGACGCGGGGTTCCCCGTACTGGGCGAGCACGTTTTGTACGAAGGTCAGTAACAACTGTTTTTGTGGATCTTCACTTCGTCGACATTTTTCCAGTCCTTGTTCGCCAGAAAAACACGCTGCCAAACGTCTGTTCGTTTACCTTTAGGTTGCTGCTATCCGTTGGGCAAAAACATCCTCATAGCACTCGTCACGGCCCCTCTGTCCGTCGCTAACAGGCTCCCGACTTTCTCTCGGATCAATTCATTGCCCGCGGTGAAGAATTTAAATCTCACGAAGCAGGGCTTCTTTAGGCCCGCAGTCGCCCAGTCTTGCAAAGCAACATCACCCATCCATTCCGAGTTTTTTCGAGATGTGATCATCATGAGTGTCGTGGCGCCATTTTTCTTGTTCATGGATTTCGATGTAAGCACGAGGGCTTTTCTGACTTTCCCCTTAGGCGAATCGGAAAACGGAAAAGGCACCACTACAACGTCAAATGGTTCATAGATCATCGTCGTCGTCCGTTCCCCATTCAGGGTTGAGGGTCATTTCCATAAACTTGTTCCAGTCGTTTTGCTCATCGACCGCGCGCACTTTTTTTAAGACGACAAGATCACTTTCATCGAACTCGAACAATATGTGGTCGCCGGGGTTTAGACCCAGTTTTGCGCGAACGTCGCGCGGGATGGTGGTTTGGCCTTTGGCGGAGAGAGTCGCTAATTTTCGTGCTTTCATGA
>JAYSST010000101.1:0-4783 GCA_043720435.1 Bdellovibrionales bacterium | reverse complement strand
ACCGGGCCGGTCGCTTTTCGCATGATATCTTCAATCGACATCTTTTCGAACTCGGTACCGGGTACAAGTTTGTTTAAAGTGTCGACGTATGTTTGGTGATGTTTATCATGGTGGTAATGCAAAGTTTCCGGCGACATGTGCGGCATCAGTGCATCGGTGGAATAGGGAAGTAGTGACAATTCGAAAACCATAGCAAATCTCCTTCGCAACGAGAGTCCTTCGCGAAGCCTAGCAAGGAAAGGAGTCGGCGCTTAGCTCTAAAGCAAAGTTCCGGAAAGCATGACCCGCGCGACGCTGAAATAAATCACGAGGCCCGTGACGTCGACGAGTGTTGCAACGAATGGCGCTGATGCACTCGCGGGATCGAGTTTGAGTCGCCGCAAAATAAACGGAAGCATCGAGCCCACGACGGAACCGAAAAGTACGACGCCAATAAGGCTGCAGGAAACACACACGGCAACCAAGAGATAGTGCTCGGTGAAAAGTTCGACTCGATTGGGCCAGAACGCAATTCGCGCGAAGCCGATACTCGCTAGGATAAGGCCCAAGGAAAAACCAGTGATGATCTCGCCGCGCAAGACTCGCCACCAGTCTCCAAGACGAAGCTCGCGAAGCGCTAGAGATCGAATGATGAGTGTTGTCGCCTGCGCACCTGCATTTCCTCCAGATGAAATAATCAACGGGACAAAGAGCATGAGGACGACCGCTTTTGCCATTTCGCCTTCAAAGTGATGCATGGCGGTCGTCGTGAACATTTCGCCAACAAATAAAAGCATCAGCCAGCCGCCGCGCTTTTTTATCATCGCAGGCAACGTGACCTCTGGATAAGGCATATCAAGAGCTTCTTGCCCCCCCATCTTCTGAATATCTTCAGTCGCCTCTTCTTGGTTCACGTCTAAGATGTCATCGACCGTGACCACACCCTGCATGCGCCCATCTTTATCGACGACGGGTAGGGCAATGAACCGATGTTGCTGAAAGATTCGACTGACCTGTTCTTGATCCATCTCATCAGGAATCGTTACGACCTTGTCTTCCATCACGTCAGAGATGCGTTTTTCCGCAGCACTTACAAAAAGCTGTCGAAGCGACATGACACCTTTAAGTCGTTGATTCGAGTCGAGAGCATAAACGTAAAAAATCTGTTCGACCGTTAGCGCCTGCTGACGAACGTATCGTATCGCTTCGGCAACGAGCATGTCAGGGCGAACGCGAACGAAGCGGGGACTCATTAATCCACCGGCTTCATCTTCGCGATAAGACAGAAGCGCAATAATCTCGCGGCGAACTTTTTCGTCGATGAGGCCTAGCGCTTCGGCGCGAAGTTCTTCGGGCAATTCCTGAATGAGATCGGCGCCGTCATCTGGAGCAAGAAATCTCAGCCAGAGTCGGCGTTCAGCACGGTTGAAATCGTGAAAGAGACTCGCATGTTCCCTGGGCCCGAGCGCTAGAAAAAAATCTTCCGAATCATCCGCGGCGAGACCTCGAAACGTCTGAAGGCGTTCTTCGGCAGGCAAATGTGGCCAAGTCTCAAGAAGCTGGGCCACGAGCCCCATCTCTTGAGTCTCGATCTCACTCATATAATTTTCCTACGGAAGGTTAGATATTCGGATCATCGTATCAGTGAAAAGAGCCAGGTTCGACAAGAAAGAATTGCGGAATCTCGGCCGTGAACAATCCGTCGATACGGCCGTCGATACGGCCTTCAGCGGAAGCACTTTGCATTTCGAAATGTCCCCGCATTGTGCCCGTCGGAGTCGCAAGCGGGCAGAAGCTTTCATACTCGAAAGTTTCGCCCGGATCGATCCAAGGTTGCTGGCCAATAACACCAGGACCTTTGACCTCTTCGACACGTCCCCAACCATCAGTGATAACCCAGTGGCGATTCAGCAAGCGTACGCGGTTGGGAGTCGTGTTTGTAATGCGAACCTCGTAAGCGAAAAAGAATTCGCCCTGATCGGCATTACTGCGTTCAGGAATATAGCGGCTTTCGACTTCGACTTGGACGCCGTGGGTAGTTGCTGTTTCGACCATTCGGGCCAAGTGTGGTGCGGGCATAACGCCTAGTCAAGCCAAAGGGTCAGCTCGCACGATCAAGAATCGAAGCTCAGCAAATAAGTACATTTTGCAGACGAGGCTAATCGTACGCTAAAAGCCGGTCATGGTTGGTCGCCACTTGGTCGCGCTCATACTAGCACTTTCCGCCCTCGGTCCTTGGCGCGTGCATGGCTCGATGGCAACTGTGAGTTGCGAAGTTTTGTTTAACCCCTATGGGGTCGTCAGACCTTTACCCAAAAGAGAATTAACGTCGTGGAATCGGAATCTCGTGCTTTGGTACCACGAGGGTAACCACGATTTTCGAGTGGCGCATATCTTGGATCGATCTGATTACATTCAAATTAGAGAAGCATCTTTGCGCGTACTTGAACGCTGTCCCCAAAGCTGTTTGGTTGTAGGAATTGGCCGAAGTCCAACTCCGGTGACAGTATTCATTGAAAATTACGAGCCCGGTCGGGCGATCAATCTTCCGCTCTCGAATTTTCGGCACCATCCCGAGGCGGACGTCATTTTTCCGGAACCTTACAATGATGCAAATTTCGCCGATACATTCCGACCGCTCACTAAAACCGAAGAGTCGACCGTCTTTCAACACGTGGACGAGCACCTGCTGAAACGACTTCGCCCCGAACACAAAGAGATACTCTTGCTGGACGTATCTGAGGTTGGAGCGAGTCTGTTCAGTGCCGAGCGATACATCCGAAAATTTTTCCAAGCGAGGGGAATCCGAATTGGCGTTCGCAGTTTTGCGTTTACGACGCCGTTTTTTAGAAGCCGACTGAGAGAGATGGCACGGGTTTTCGGAGTAGTACCTGCGTTCGGTGTTCTTGCAAGCGACTCACATATCATTAAAACGTTCAATAACTCGCACTATGCAAATTTATTCGAATCCCAGTTTGGCGAATACATCTTGGGCCAACGGCCTCAAGAGAACGGCATTCGGCACGACATCTTCGTAAATGCGATGCGGACGCATATGTTTTATGATGCCGATCTTTTCGCACCTGCCAGCGCGCTACCGGTAGCACCGCCAGGATATTACGCCGATGGATTGACACGGTCGATTCGTGGAATCAGCGATCCTTCGGTGACGGCGGTCATTCGCATTTCTAAATAAAAAATGCGGCTGTTAGGCCGCATTTTAGTCTCAGTTTATTTATTAGCAGGGTGGCTTACGCAGCCGCAGCTTAGGCGGCTACTCCATGGTCGGCCGCTTAGGCGGCTACTCCATGGTCGGCCGCTTAGGCGGCCTCGAGCTTGTATCCGACGCCATAGATCGATTCGATCTTGGTGCCCGTATCGGCGATTTTACGACGAACGGCGCAGACGTGGTGATCGACAACTCGTGGTGACACGTGAATTTGATCGCCCCATACTTGGTTCAAAATAGTTTCGCGTGGAACGATCGAACCGCTCTCGCGCATAAACAACAAGAGAAGACGGAACTCCACCGGAGTAAGATCCAATTCTTTCTTCTGCGTTTGCGTCGGACTTGCACCGTTTGCAGCTCGTAAATCAAAGGCACGTTGTTTCTCGAGGTCGAGCTCAAGAAGGCCCGTGCGAAGGTTCGATACAGGCGCCATCTTCGAATCGCGACGAGCGAGATGTTTGAGGCGTGTTGTTACTCGAACTTGGAATTCAACTGGATCGAACGGTTTTGCGATGAAGTCTTCTGCCCCGAAAGTGAAGCCGCGAACTCGAGTATTTACCGAGTCGTAAGCTGTCAGGAGTATAACAGCGGTACCCTCTTGCAAACCCGAGCCAAGAAATTCAACACCGTTACCGTCCGGCAAATCGACATCGAGCAGAACGAGGTCGAACCGCTTCTTTTCAGCGAGTGCACGACGCGCATCTGCGAGCGTCGGTGCCCATGTGATTTGATGTTCGCGACCCAAAAGTGCAGTCACCATGTTTCGAACGTCTTCGTTATCTTCTACCAAAAGGAGATTGGCCATAAGTGGTCCCCCTAGGGTCTTATCGGCAATTGTGACGAAGAAGTTGAGTCGACGAGGTGTACGTTTCAATCTGCCTAGACCTGCGGCGGGGGTGTAAAGCTATTAGCCGTTCCCCTAGCACTTTAGGGGTTCTCAGGGGTGTCAGATCCGGTCGTGAAGATGAACCCGACCAGAACGATCAATGAATTGCCTGGACCAAAGCGGTGTTTGAAATCGCCCCGCAACTGGAAGTGACTGTCAATCCCACCCAGCGGAATTCTTACCCCGCCGCCGTAATGCCACCCGCCGCCTTGTCGAAACTCAGTCGAAAAAGAAGGGCGAAAGTAGTCGCCGTGGAATCCCAAAACAAAGTGCACCTTTAATTCGGGCATAACGTCTTTGTTGACGACGTCGAGCCGATAGTCGAGCGAGACGGTGTGATAATCGATGGCGTCGCCGTGGGCGTTGAAATATTCGAGCTCGAAAAATCCTTTCGACGTGATCATTCCGACGCGGCTGCCCCAACCGTTTAACACTTCGCGGACGCCCGCGATGCGACTGGGCAGAATCGGCCCAAAGCCGACTCCGAATTCAGTTGCAGCCTCTGCGTAAGGACTAAAGCTCGTCAAGGTTAGCAAAGACATTAGCAAATACACTGGCAAGCTGCGAAGCCGGCTTGCGCTAGGTTTTTCCGGTCTCACGCAGACACCGTTGGCCGGCCGCCGCCGTACTGTAAGTTACGAATAGCCCATGCGACGTAACCTGCGATGACGATACTGAAAGTGCAAACA
>JAYSST010000100.1:0-4789 GCA_043720435.1 Bdellovibrionales bacterium | reverse complement strand
TTTCGGCCCCGACTTTATATTTTATCAAATGGGTGTCGATCCTTTGAAGGAAGATACGCTCGGGAAAATGAATTTGACGTTTGACGGGCTGATGAAACGAGATGAACAGGTTTTAAGTTTTGCGAAATCAAATGAAATTCCCATTTCACTGGCGCTTGGTGGTGGCTACGCAAAACCTATCGAACTCAGCGTCCAAGCCTACGCAAATACCTACCGTGTCGCCAAAAAGATCTACTGAGCTCAGCGAATTTCCGAGCAGAGAAAATCGATTGGGGGTAATAACTCCGCTCGGTTTCAAGTTTCGCTTTCGAACTACGAGGAGAAATCTAAATGGCAAAAGCTTACGCCTGCATCTGGTCCAACAAAAACGCTGCTCAGATGGTGAAGTTCTACGATCTTGGGGCAAAGGGTCATGCTCCTGAATGGCTTTATGGATCAGCCATTCACCAACAATGCATTTTCGTTTGTAGTTCCATGTAAAACGCAGCGAGAAATCGACACTTATTGGAAGAAGCTGACCTCTGGAGGCGGAACTCCTGTGCAGTGCGGTTGGTTGATCGACAGGTTTGGCGTCCGTTGGCAGATCGCGCCCGCAGACTTCGACAAGTGGAACACGAGCAAAAATAAGGCGAAGAAAGAGGCTATGACGGCAGAGATGTGGAAGATGCAAAAAATCGATATTAAGACACTGCGATCGGCCTTCGACAACAGCTAAGAAAGTCGAGCGAGTATTCATTCTCGCAAGCACGCGCCAAGCGGCCGAAGAGTTTCGCCAAATCCAAGCGCACCGCTAAGAAAATGTAACAGCGAGCAAGGCTCTGCTGTCACATCGGCTTGGGCAATCTGAGACGAATGGGACCCTTGAAATCCGTTGGATCAACGCGCTTCCCGTTTTGAGTTATTTCCAGAACACCTTTGACGGCCAGCAGTCGAGCGCTTCGGCGAACATGCTCCATCATGACTTTGTCTTGTTTGAGATCGTCCGAGAGTATCTCGCTTGGACAAATGGTTTTTCCAGCGCCGCGCTTGTTTAACAGGTCGAGTATGGATTGGCTGAAATCAAATCGACCCTTGTTCTTGCGACATTCATCACTGCAGTGCTTTGAAGTGTCCCAGTTAAGTTTCCATTTTTGTCGGAAAGAAAAATCTCGTCCGCAGCTCGCACAGGTCTTTGAATCTCCCGCATTTGCATCCTTCATTTAGCTGCTTTTGTCGTAACGTGTGCACGCAAGTCTTCTGCGGCTCCATAAATTAGTGCTTTGCGCTTCGGGTCCATCTTTTCGACGGAGGCTACCATCATGGAAAGGCGCGGATTTTTTTTAAAAAAGATTTTATGCTTTTCGACAAAACTCCAATACAGACCGTCGACAGCATCGCACCAGTCGTCTTTTTTGTAGCCGCCCATTTTTCGATAGTAATTTGATCCACAAATATAGGGCTTGGTCGCGAAGATTCCGCCGTCACTGAAGATACCCATGCCGTAAACATTAGGCCCCATCACCCAGTCGGACGAATCGATGAACATCTCCATGAACCAGCGATGTGCCTCATTCGGATGGACTTCCGTCAAAAGCATCATGTTGCCGACGACCATAAGTCTTTCAATGTGATGGGCATAGCCGCGCTTCGCAACTTTCGCGATGACCTGATCGAGCGGCTCGACGCCGGTGGTTGCCGTGTACCATCGATCGTTCAGCTGCCGATGATGATTCCAGAAATTTGTCGTATCTTGCTTTTCGCTATACGTCCGGTAAATCCCGTGTACAAATTCTCTCCAGCCGATGATCTGACGAATGAAGCCTTCGATCGACGAAATGTTGAGCTTTTTCTTAGTCCCAACCTTGACGACGGCCTTCACCACGTCAGCTGGCGTCAAGAGCCCAGTGTTTAAGAAGGGAGTGAGCACAGAGTGAAACACGAACTCCGAGCGAGCCGACAACGCGTCTTCGTACGGCCCAAAGTTCGCTAATCGCTCGTCGAGAAAAGCCTCGAGCCAAGTTTCAGCTCCCGCTCTATCCACGGGCAGCCAGAAGGATGCGGCTTCGCCGGGGTGGTCTGCAAAAGACTTTTCACAAAGTTTGATGACGTCGGTCACGAGCGGGGACGGTGCGATCGTCGGAGGTTCCGGGGGAGTAATAGTTTTAGGTAGCGGCATCCGGTTGAGCTCGTCGAAGCTCCACTTACCACCTACGGGTTGGTCGTTTTTTTCGATCAAAATTTTGAGACGTTTGCGTTGGGTCTCGTAGAACGTCTTCATGAACGGACGCTTACCTTTTCCGAGATAAGATTGGAATTGCTCGCGCGTCGTTAGGAACATCGGACTGCGGATAATCTCGAAGGGGATGCCGGCGCCTTCGAGCGCAGTGCAAATTCGTTTTTCGAAAAATTTATCTTCAATCTCGAATAGCAGGAGACTTTCGATACCTTCGCGTTTGATCCAAGCAAGAAGATAAAATTCGTATGGTCTCGGCGATTTCTTTAACTTTTCGTACGTAACCTTGTATCCGCTTTCTTCAAGTTCGGCGGCATAAGTTCGCATGGCGGCCAGGAAGAATACGATCTTCTGTTGGTGAAACTTGTAATACGTGCAGAGCTCGAAGTCTTCTCTCAGAAAGATCATTGAAATTCCGCGCTCTGAAATTTCAATGGGATCGAAGAGTTGATTACCCAAAACAAGCAGACCGGTCTTCTTCATAAGGTGAAGAATGCGGTTAAGTGGTGTCGAGATCAAATCATTATCAAAGCGCGAGCCGCGTGGTCAGACGCGGCTGAACTGACGAATTGGAGTTAAGCTGTCTCAAGACGGCACCGCGCGCAATCCAGCGAAGGCTTGGCAGATCGGTGTTGTCGTCTCGCCAGGATGCACGGGCTCCAATCGCGACAACGGTCAGACACATTACGCTGGCAAACATCAAACTCCATAGCCAAGCGAGCGTGCCTGAGAATGCAATCGATGCGCAGAACTGGTCGACAAGGAACGGACTGACAAGTGCTGTGAGTCCGCTCGCATAGAAAATTAAAGTATTTTGCAAAGACAGCCGCGCACGATCAACAAATCGTTCGATTAGTGCAGCACCACAACCAGCAATCACGGCCGCCGCGACCCCAGTTAACGCGGCTTCGAAACTAAAACTATCGTAAACCCATGCTGATGTTGCGACGACAGCGAGCCCGGCGAATGTCGCGCTCAATACGATGCAAGCCGAACTCAGTGCAAACGCACGCCGTTCGAAAACATCTCGAATGGTAAAAAAAGCGAGCCACAAGGGCGGGAGCAAACAAGCAAAACTCCAGATCAACGCACTGCTGTCGTTAGTGATTCGTTTCGGCAGATTCCAGACTGCGATAAAAAGTGCAGCCAAGCCCACGATAAAAAGTTCGCGTCGATCTTCGGGCGTAATCGTGGTTCGTTTCTCGACCCGCAATATAAAGACAATTAAAAGCAGCGTTGAAACGAGGACCAGTGCCGGTTGCGCGCGAGCAAAATATTGCACGGCAGGCACCAATTCGATCGAAATAACCTGCCGAAATGTGAAAGGAACGTACGCAAGAAGCGAGTAGAGACTTGTTAAAATCCAAGTGCCGGAGACGACAATTCTTAATATGGTGCCAATTAGTTTCACTCGATACCGTCGTGCTCGCGCAGCTTTTCAAAAGCATCTTTGATTTCTAGGTTTTCTGGGTGACGCTGAAGCGCACGCTCGAAAATTTCTCGAGCTAGATCTTTTTGATGTGTGCGGTCTGCAGCGAGCCCGGCAATCAGCTCTGCGTCGGCGACTCCCGGCTTGGTTTCTCGGTAGGCGCTGATCGCGCGCCACGCTTCGGCTGGGCGGTCGAGGCGAAGCAAAACCCGAGCGTGTCCAATAGTGAAGTCTCCGTAATCAGGAAATGAATCTATTCCAGACTGATATTGTTCAAGCGCCGCACCAAGGTTTTCTGCACGCTCATTGGCGAGCGCGAGTTCAAATTGGAAATCAGAATTGCCAGGTTCAAACTTCACGCATCGTTTCGCAGAGTCGAGCATTTTTTCGAAGTTGCCCGCGCTGCGATATGCACGAGTGATGGCTGGGCATGCTTCGCCAGGATCTGGCGATGAGATAACGAAACGCTCGAGGTAAACTGCCGTTTCAGTGTGCTGTTCGAGCTTTGTAGCCAGATCGGCGGCTTGATGTAGATAAATGTGATTAGTCGGAAAAAGTGTGAGTAGTTCCTCTGTCTCGCGAAGCGCACCGGCGTGGTCGTTCTTTTCGATCAATGCTCGTGCGTCTTTCATTAACTCTGTCGGAGTATTCTGCACGGGCGGGTGGATTCGGCCCACTGCAAATAGCGCAGCCGCGAATGCCAGAGGTGCTACCCAACTAAACCAATGTGGGAAACCATTCTGTAACCAGTTGCGAATCCACGATTTCGTTGAAGTGCTGTTCATTCAATCAAAGCATGTTGCGATTTTCTCTCAAATTCAACGGGAAGCTGAAACGGTTAATCTTAGGAAACCGGTGGACACTCATTTTTTTTTGTCGGAGGCCCTTGGAGGTATATTTTTTGAACTTTTGGTCGAACTATCCCGCCGAAAGTCTCGTCGGCTCGCAGTTGAATGGTCACACGCTTTAGACCCTCTTGAATCCCTCGGCCCGGGTTGCAAAAGGGGGAACAAGTCTTTATCGCCACCTGACTTGAAGTCGAAGCGTATTGAATAGCGAAGACTTGGTTATCTTTCACTGCGACGGACGTTTTTTCTTTCGCTCCAGCGAATGAGCGTCCCGGAACAATATCGACGACGACGTATTTG
>JAYSST010000099.1:0-1981 GCA_043720435.1 Bdellovibrionales bacterium | reverse complement strand
CTTTTGACGACTTTAAACCGGAAGGTGGCACAGCCGACCTCGGTCTTCGCGCGACAGCAGATCGCTATGGGCGAAGTGTCGATATCGAGATCGATCTTAAAGAGTTGAAATTAAACTCTCGCGTAGAAAAAGTAGTTTTCACCGGACCTGTCTCGAACATTACTGGCAACTCGAATATTGCGATTGATCTCACTGAAACGGCGCTGAAAAAGCTGCGTGCATCGTTTACTCTTAGAGAACTGCAAGGAAGCGAACTTAAGTCGAAAGAAATAAAATTAGATGCGGGACTTTTGAAAACGAAGAGTGAACCCGAAATCGAAGTGACTGCGAGATCTTCGGTCATAGAAGTATTGAAGTCGGGGAATTTGTTTCGCCTGCTTCAGCCCGCCATGCTTGGTTGGGATGGTGAGGCGTCGGAAGACGGCACATTGCTGATTGTTAGTCGAGCCAATGTAAAGGGCCGCTTTTACGACAACGGGTTTCATTGGAATGGGACAAGCGCAAACGTCGGTACGGCGATGACTCTGAATAGTAAGGGGTCTGTCTTTCGCGATCACGCCATCAATGCCGAACTCGAAGTTCGATTTCCGCTCGCCTCCCGTTTAAAGTGGAACGTTGCAGGAACTTGGATGCGCCCGGTATTTTCAAATGCCTCGCCTGAACTCGGCGCTCTGTTCGTGAAGGCTGGACTGCCTCGCGAATCCGTGACGGCACAAATCCCACCTCGGCTGCTTGGAATTCCCAAAGAATAATCGAAATTAATTGAGCGCTTGAACGCTTTTGGAAACTTCGCACACAGATTTGCGCAAGCGACTTGTCGTGCTTTGGTCCGAGCAATCCATGACGATCCAATCCAGCTGAGTCGGCGGAACAACTCCACGCTCTAAAAGTGCGTCGGATCCGGCAGCAAGTGCATCCGAAGATGCAATCGGGTGCTGAAACGCACCGAAGGCGAGCGAGACGGATAGCACAACGATCATCGGTGCGAAAACGCGAGTAAGACCGATGTCGACGATGTGGGGAGACTGACAGTTCATGACAGTTTTTTGACCCAATGGCTGAGCTTGGTCAATAAAATTAACGGCGGATCAACCGGCTCAGCGTCCGATCAATCGACTTCGAGACGGTTTTTTCGACGATGCCCGAGATCATGATTGATACAGACTCTTCGATCCGGTTACGCCAGCTCTTCATAGGCCGCCAGGTCAGCTGAATGACGTCTCGATTTTCTTTGTGACGAGCGCGATCGATGAATTCGTCGCTGGTGGCTAGCTCGTCGACCAGTCCAAGTAAAAGACCGTCTGTGCCGTGCCAAATGTCGCCAGTTGCGACTCTCTCGATGTCCAAATTAGGCCGAAATTCCTTTACGTGGTTTCTAAAAAGAATGTGAGTTTCTTGGATTTGCTCGGCAAATTTCTCGATTCCGTCGGGAGTCAGCGGACCGAGCATGCTCACGGGTCGCTTATGAGCTCCTGCGGTCACTTCAAGGTAGTCGACGTCGAATCTTTTCAACAGGCGATTCACGTTGGGAACGCTCCCGATAACGCCGATGGAACCGATCACCGCAAACGGATTGGCGATAATATGATTTCCGACAACGGCCATCATGTAACCACCGCTAGCAGCTACTTCATCAATGGCGACCGTCAGTTTGATTCCTGCTTTTCTCAAACGTGCAAGCTGGCTCGCCGCAAGACCATAGCCAGTCACAGTGCCGCCAGGGCTTTCAAGGCGCAGAAGCACTTCATCTGCTGCATCATTTGTCTGCGAAGCCGCGAGATCGAGGATTGCTGTTACTTCGTTGCGCAAGGATTCGACATGCGAGGCCGCGATGTCGCCATTGAAATCCAAAACCCACAAGCGTTGCTTCGTTGTGCCGGTTGTGACCCGTTTTTTATCTGCCGCTTCGTCGGCCTTCATCCGGATTTTCCACTCTTTTTTTGAAAGAAAGAATGATTCTAATGAGCGTTTGCGTTCGGAC
>JAYSST010000098.1:0-4798 GCA_043720435.1 Bdellovibrionales bacterium | reverse complement strand
ATTGCTCGGGAATGCATTTTGTAAGGTGTGGATGGTGACAGGTTTGAAGCGCTACTCAGACACACACAGAAAGTCGGCAAAATGAAAACAGCACTCCTTGTTTTAATGTTTCTCATGCAATCCCAAATTTCCGCGGCCGCTGATAATATGTGTGAAAAAGATTTCGGTCTTGATGTGGCGTACTGTTCGCAAGCGTTCGACAGATTGCTCTCGCCAAAACTCCGTGGAGATTATCAAAAAGGTTGTGTCTCTCAGGCAAAGATAGATAAAGAGGCGTGCCAGTCTGGAACAAGTAATTGTTTAGCTTTATGCCAGGTTACTTACGATAGTTCAGCCGCGACCTGCGAACAGACCTACGCCAATAACTTTCCTCAATGCAGCACCAACCAAGCTTGTCAGGACATTGTCACGGCTCAACGGGCTGCCTGTATTTCAGCGACCGCTGACGCACTCACTGCTTGCACCGTCAGTTGCGGAATTTAATTTTACCGCGCAAAACTTTGCTCACTAGCAAATTTAAGTCGATCATGTTCCTTACGAACTATGATCGACAAAATCGCAGTCATCGGAAATGGCGGGGGAGGAAAGACGACGCGAGTCGCTCTCTTGCTTCACGCTATGGCTTACCGATCACCCACGTCGACAGCATACAATATTTAGCGGAAATGAAAGTTCGTCCAAAGGATGAAACGACCGCGATGCTTCTCGAAGTCGCCTCGAAAGAACGCTGGATCATCGATGGGTTTGGCTCGATCGACGTCATGCGCGCAAGATTCGAAATCGCAGACATAGTGGTGTTCGTCGACTTTCCGCTTTGGCGGCACTATTGGTGGTGCACAAAACGACAGATCAAATCGGCTACGTGCGCGCGTGATTTCCGTTTCAACTGGCAGGCGACGACGCCGGCAGATTTCGCTCAGGACAATGATCGCGGTAAGCCAAAGAACGCGTTCATCACAAACATTCTGAATTACACTCCGGATGGAAAAGTAGCGACGCTTGAAGATGAAGAAGTGAATACAATCACCGTTAACACCGGAGCAACCAGCAGCACATTCTGCAAAGCTTCGCGCCGTACAACTGTTTCGTTCAAGAAAATTTCAGACGCTAGATTGTTGGTTGATTTACGGCAAGCTGGACAGATGAACAGTACGAGCGCCGCTTGTGTTGGTGCTGCGAAAGACGCCCTAGCGGGTAAAAATATTGGCGGAGGCGATCTGCAAGGCATCCTTACTCTACAGAACATGATGTTCTATGCGGATACGACTCTCTAAGTTTGCAAATTCCTAACAGAAGAATTGGGAAAGGCGGGGAAACCCGCCTTTCTTTTGAGCCGTGCACTGAACTTGCACTATCGAATTCATAACTTCTTGAAAGGAAAACAAATGGCAACAACAGTAAATACTACGTCAGGCGGGACGGACCGCGACAACTCAGCGCTCTACTGGGGAATTGGAATAGCAATACTCGTAGTGATCGGAATCATTTATGCTGTCAGCTCGACGAATCAAAGAACTGGCTCTGCCGTCGGCACCGGTACCTCGGTGACGAGCCCAATGAGCACAGGCTCATCTGATGCACCGGCGGCTGGTTCAACACGTACTGGTGAGACTAGTGGTGCATTCGGCACCGGAACAACTAACACGGGCACGAGCAATACCAACTCGGGCATGGGTACAACGAACTCGGATACCGATGCCGCACGAGCTCGAGGCGCTACAGGAAACGAACGCCCCAACCCAGAAGCTGCAGGAGTCGGAACAGAAAAGGCACCGGGTGGGAAGTAATAACAAATAGATAGCATCTCCGATCACGCTCACCTTCTTTCGCCTTCTACCTTAAACGGAAAAGGCGAATTTTTTTGTCGCCGCGAAAAAAAACCGCGACTGTATAGCCGCGGTTTAAGTTTGACGATTAAAATTCGACTACTTCTTACGTGCTCCCTCGATGAGCCCTTTGCGGGTTGAATTCATCGTCTTTCTCAGCGTCGTCGCGACATTTTCGCCTGAGGTTGTCTCAATTTCGTGAAGCGTTTTCTCGACTCGAGCAACAGCTTGTTCGTACTTAACTAACTTCTCTTCAGGCCAGCTGTTTGTTGGAATGCCTTCACCCTCGAGAAAATTAGAATCTGTGTCGTACGTCTGATTGAGCGCAGCGACCTTTTGCTCTTTCGTTTGCGTTACAGATTGCTCAGCACGCTTGGTTCGAACAGCTTGAAGTACGGTTCGCTTTTGATTGATCATCTTTCGCGACTCTTCAAGGTTCGCTTCACCTTGAATTCGCACGTTATCCTTGCCGTTAAGCATGACGAGCTTGTTTAAGCTCCGTTCGTTCGCATCCAATTGTTCGGCGTACGCCTTGAGTTCTTCTTCAGTCCATTTTTCCGTTGGCTCTGGCTTCGCTCGAAGCTGTGGTAGCGATGCTGTCAGTTCAGCGAGTGTCTTATCTGCCTCCGCTTTCGTGTTTGCTGTCTTTTGCTGCTGGTCTTCCACCTTTTGCGTTTCTGTTTTTGCACAGCCCATCACGAGCGAAAGTGAAAGCGCCGCGATGCTGGTGTTAAGAAAGGTATTCATGTGTCTCCTTGTTTGATTCAGATACTCCGATGCACCGGTGAGCACACTTCAAGCCAAGGAAGCGTATCCGTAGGCCACAATCTGAAGGGTAGCGCAGCAAGTGCTGGGGCTTATTCGGAGCGAATGATCGTGGAGAAAGGGTGCATCGAAAAGTGCCCAACCTCAGCAGATCAATGTACTGCTGAGCTGCGGAAATATGATCGCTGGGGACTTCTAAAGTAGCCCAGCGATCAATTGATTATTGCAGATCGGGTCTCGACCCAAGTTCTGCGCCAGTTTTCGGATCGCTAGCAGGATCAGACTTAGTTCGTTTCATCAATCGCAAGGCGATCGCTGATTCTTCTGTCGTGAGTTCTACAGAGGCGGTGCCGTCGCCTCCGTCCAGTGCAGTCATGTCTTCGACATCCGAAGCAAAATCCCACTGCTCGCCTTTGTTCCATGAACCGCGCTGGTCGCCCGATCCTTGAGACAAATTAAAATATGTACTTGCGAATTCGGGTTCGCCAGCTAATTTTCCTGGCGGAAAATTATTTTCGATCGCGTAAAGCGCTTTTTCGAACGACTTTTGATGTGCGATTTCTCGCGTCATCAAGAATCCCAGAGCTTCTTTGACTCCAGGATCATTGGTCAACGAGATGAGTCGCTCGTAAACAATTTTTGCTCGAGCCTCCGCCGCGATGTTTGACCGCAGGTCTGCCGTCGGTTCTCCGATGGTATCGATGTAAGCAGATGTCCATGGGACACCAGCCGAATTTGTCAGCGGCGTGCCTGCGCCGTACAGCACTTGTGTAATGTGACTGTCGTTTCCGGCCCCAGTGATGGAGCGATAGAGATCTGCTTCTTCATCAACACCTTCAGCAATCTGTCCCTTCGCTCCCTTGTTGAGCATCGCTACGATACTTCCGATCACTTCGAGGTGGCTCAGTTCTTCAGTCGCAATATCCATCAACAGATCTTTTCGACCTGCATCGTCCTCAGATAAAGCTTGTGTGAAGTATCGCATCGCAGCTGCGAGCTCTCCTTGGGGTCCGCCGAATTGCTCTAGCATCAGATTAGCGAGGCCGGGATTCGTCTCGCTGACTCTAACCGTGTATTGAAGGCGTTTATTATGTACGAACATGAAGGCTCCTTAGCTGTATGACTCAGGAATAAGTCGCTGAGCCACAGAGCAATTTGAGCAATGGACATGCCGAAACAGCACTGCTTGATGAAAACTAATTTTAAATTCGTTTGTCCGAGGTCAACCGCTTTGCCCAAGCGAAGTATTCCATCGTAAAGAGCGCTATGTAGACGAGACAAGGAATTACGCCAGACTCACCGCCGAGAAATTCACTTCGTGGCCCTGAATGTCGAAATCTAGTGAATAGGGATAAATGCGAGGCCGTCGGGGCGTGCACCTGTTGAAATAACACTTGAGACTTCGAAAAGCTTCAAATCTATGACGGACACAGTGTTGTCCTTCATGTTTGCAACAAACGCTACATCATCGTTCGGAACACTCAGTCCGATAGGTTGATTGCCGACTTTGATTTTCTTGACCAGTCGCAACGTTGCCGAATCGTGGACCAGCAAATACCCCGTCGCCGAACTGTTCAAAAGCAGATACTTTCCATTGGGAGTCGCTGCGACCCGAATAGGGGACTTTTCGGTTTTTACAGAAGCTGTGATTTGCAGGCTCGCGGTATCAATTTTTGACAGTGTCGAGCCGAGGACAGAGGTCACGTATAAAGTTTTGTCGTCGGACGAAAGGCTGATGCCTTCCGTACCGGGACCGGTTGAAATTTGTTTTACGATCGAGCGCGCTTTTAGATCGAGAACCGTAACAGTGCCCGCCGAAAAGTTTGCGGTGTAAGCCCGCGACTCGTCACGAGTAACGACAATGGCATGCGACTGTGCCTGCGCTGTCGCAACAGAATGCAGAAGTGTGCCGGTTGCGAGATCGACGACCGCGACTTCTTGGCGATCTTCGCATGTAACATAAAGCCTCTTGCCATCAAATGAATTCGCGAGCCCGTGCGGAGCACAGGCGGGGATTCCAAGGTCAAGATCGCGTACGAGCATTCCGGTTCGCACATCGATGACTGACACGTTACTGCCTGGACGAGCATTCGCGCTCGTGCTGCGGACGTGGTCCTTACCATAGTTCGATACGAATATTTGTCGACCATCGAGCGAAGCCGACACTTCGTGGGGATAAAAACCGACCGGTTGTGTGAATTCGAGGG
>JAYSST010000097.1:0-4816 GCA_043720435.1 Bdellovibrionales bacterium | reverse complement strand
AGCGAGATATGAGCCGTAGTTTAGCCCGATTAAGTTCAGGTATGCGGATCAATCAAGCTTCAGACGATGCAGCAGGTCTCGCGATTAGCGAAAACTTGCGAGGTCAGATTCGTGGCCTGAGACAGGCTAACCGTAACGCGAACGATGGTATTTCCCTCGTTCAAGTTGCAGAAGGCGGTCTCAACGAAGTTTCGAACATGATCATTCGCTTGCGCGAATTATCGGTTCAGGCTTCGTCGGACACGATCGGCGACACGGAACGAAAGTTCCTTGATGTCGAGTATCAGCAGCTCAAGTCCGAAATTCAACGAGTCACGGAAGTGACGAAGTTTAACGGACGAGACTTGCTGAACGGAACTGGCGGCGTCATCGATATTCAGGTCGGTACCAACAATGATCCGTTCAAAGATCGTATTTCGTTCAATGCTTCCGCTGCTAACGCGAGCCTCGAGTCACTAGGACTTACGGCCGAGTCTTTAGCAGAGAAGACATTGGCTCAGCAGAGTATGGATGTTCTCGACCGTGCCCTAGTTTCGGTAAACGCAATTCGCGCCAATTTCGGCGCAATGCAAAACCGACTGCAATCGACGAGCGCAAACATCATGATTTCGGACGAGAATCTTTCGGCAGCAAATTCGCGTATCCGTGATGCAGACATCGCGGCAGAGAGCGCAGAACTCACTCGCAACAATATTTTGATGCAAGCTGGAGTTTCGGTTCTTGGACAGGCGAATAACGTCGCAAATATCGCGCTGAAGTTGCTGAGCTAAGGAAGAGACTGAAAATGAACACGATGATGACAGAATGGTCTTCGAGTTTGCTTCTGGTCTCTAGCTTCGCAGCCGCTATGGTTGCAGGCCTTGTACTCTAAAATAGAAAGTGCGCCGGGACCACCGGCGCAAATATAAGAATGCGCCGGGACCACCGGCGCACAATCGATCGCGCCGCAAAGAAACTGGTGCTTTCGAATCTCACCCTAGGGGTCTCCGTAAACGTGAGACCTCTTTTTATTTGTGCATCTTGACATGAAACAGTTGTGGCGCTACTGACAGGAAGCTCGGGCCGGATCGCTCATTTCAATGGTGAGATTGCCGTCGGTGCACCCGACAATCTCGTATTCTCTCCCCGATGGATAGCAGCGTGGCGAGCTTCCATCGTAAGACACACACGAATCGCTCACCGCGGAACAGGGTTTGCTGAGCGCACACCCTTGAAGCTCGGAAATATCGGATTTTTCATAAATACGTTTTGAGATCGAGACGCCCTCATTCGGTTCTACGCATCCTCCGAAGACGATCAAAATGAGTGAGATCATCATTAAGGGCAAGACCTGCACTGGCGTACCTCCGTGTAAGCGAGGCATTTAGGATAGGCCACATGAAGTCGGAAATAAAACAGCCATGAAACTGTCGAAATCCGAATCAAAATATCGGAAACACGCAGAGAGTATCGATCCCGCAGTTCTATTTCTTAATATAATTGCGGAAAGCAGCTAGTCCAAGTGCGCCCGCGAGGCCATAAAAAATCGCTGATAAAAGCGGAATGCCAAAAATCACTGTGCCGTGATCAACGAACATCGTCGCACTTCCGGAAATCATGAGACTGCCAATGACAAGACCGAGGAACATGAGATTCGACGAACTCTCGAGTGATTTCTTCACTTCTTCAAGCTCGACGAGGCTCAAACGAAACGCGAAGTCGGGATGATTCACACGGCGTACAAATTGTCTTACCTGCCGGGGAAGCGCTCGCACGAGCATCGCAGAGTCGCGTCCAAATCCTAGCGCGTCTTCTTTGAGTCTCGTCGTATCCATCTTCTTAGAAACGAGTTCGTCTGTGAATTCCAAAGCGTGCGGCAGAAGGTCGAAGTCCGATTGGATAATTCGTCCCATACCTTCGACGGTAATGATGGATTTAAAGAACAGCATAAGTTCGCTAGGCAAAACCAGATGGTGTTTAGCCGCAACGACCGTCGTCGACATCAACAGTCGACCGAGATTTACATTCTTTAAATTTAATCCAAAGTGCGGAGCGAGAAGATCTTGAAGATCTTTGGCAAATTCGTCGACGTCGATTTCATCGTTAAAAGGAGCAAGATCGACGTACTCGTACGCGAGACGTTCATAATCTTCGGTATAAAGGCCGACGAACATATTGGCGATCGCATCGCGAACACGTTCGTTGAGTCGACCGACGATGCCAAAGTCGATGAGGCCTACGGTGCTATCTGGCATGACGAACAAATTACCGGCATGCAAATCGCCGTGAAAAAGTCCGTGGACGAAGACTTGGCGGAAGTAGCAACGCACACCTGCACGCATCACCGCGTCCAGATTGAGACCCGGTTGAGCGAGCGCCGAAGGCTGGGAAAGTGCTATTCCCTCGAGCGCTTCTAAAACCAAAACTTTCGGCCCCGAATACTCGAGGTAAACATGCGGAATTTTGATCGTGGGATCGTCACGAAAGTTCTGCTGGAAGCGTTTGATATTGTTCGCTTCGACGCTAAAGTTCGTCTCGAGCTCGAGCGTTTTGAAAAACTCGTCGACGATTCCCACCGGGTTGAAAACGGCCGCCTCGGGAACAAAGGCCGCAAGCTGCTCGGCGAGAAAGTAGAGAACACCGACGTCGTTTTTAACTACGTCGACGATCCCCGGTCGCTGAACTTTCAAAACAACCTTGGATCCATTCTTGAGTATGGCTCGGTACACTTGTGCGATACTGGCCGCACCAATCGGGTTCTGATCGATTTCGGAAAATACCGCATCGAGGTCGCGACCAAATTGTTGCTCGAGTGTCGAGCGCATTTGCTCGAAGGGCAGCGCCGTGACTCGATCATGCAGTCTTTTAAATTCTTCGACAAATTCTTCTGGAATAAGATCGGGTCGTGTTGCGAGCAACTGCCCTAGCTTTACGAAAGTGGGTCCGAGCTCTTCAAACGCCATTCGCAGGCGTTCGGCCGGAGTATACTGGTCGGCATCAATACCACTGAGACGCTCGACAAGAAATTTACCAAGCCGAATTCGCTCGGCCACATTTTGGAATCCATATCGTGCGAAGACGCTCGCGATTGTTCTTAATCGTGCGGCGTTTCGCAGAGCGGATCCACCACGCCGCGATCGCCGACGAGATTGGTTGCGCGCCTGCTGTCGGCCCGTAATCACTTACGACCTCGCCGCCCAATCGATTTAGGTTTTTTACCAACAGCCTTCGGTTGTTGGCCAGGCTTCACACCAGAGTGTTTTGCAGGAACAATTTTGCTCGGCGCACCGGACGGCTGCAGCGGCTTGTGCGCAGCTGAGGTTTTATGAGGGGCAGCAGTTTTACGTGCGGCCTCTTCGTGACGTTTCGCGCCTTTTGCAGCGCGACCACGTCCACCCGTTTTTCCGCCAGAAGTTCGCTCGGTCTTAGCATCTTTGATGCGATTGTCTTGAGCACGCGCGTGAGCGCTGGTTTGCGCACGTCCGGGACGACGACCTCGTCCGCCGACGAGTTCTTCCGCAGCCGCGGCCAATTCTTCGACGTCCATCTCGTCGCCCATTACGACAAGAGCTTCTTCAACCTGTGCGCCTTCGTCTTCGAGCTGGAAGTCGATTTTGCCCGTGCTGATATCAACGTTTGCGACGACGACTTCAAGCGGGTCTCCGAGTTTAAAAACGCGGCCCGTGCGTCGACCATAGAGGCGCATATTCTGATCGTCATAAACCCAACGGTCGGGACCGAGAGATTCAAGTTTCACGAGTCCATCGATTTCGAATTCGCGAAGGGTAACGAAAATGCCGAATTTCGCGACCGATGTGACAGAACCCTCGAGCTTCTCACCAAGATAGCGGCGAATGAATCGAGCTTTCTTGATCGAGATTACAGCGCGCTCGGCTTTTACCGACCGCTGCTCGCACGACGACAGATGTGTCGCGGCCGACGCGATCTCTTCGATCTCCATCCCCTGATTTCTGTACCTCGGATAAAGCACAGCCTTGATCAGGCGATGCGCGATCAGATCTGGGTAGCGACGAATCGGCGACGTGAAATGTGAGTAGAAACTAAAGCCCAGTCCGAAGTGGCCGATGTTGTCAGCGCTATACTTCGCTTGGTTCATCGCTCGAAGCGTGAGGACACTTAGAATTTGTCCGCCCGGAATTTCTGCGGCGGCCTGTAGCGCCTTCGTCAGCTTCTTTTGCAGTCCGTGTCCGTGACCGATCTTCCCTTTGCTTGGGCCCAAAAGGTTCCAGAGCATCTTCTCGACGGCCTTAATGTTGTCTTCTTTTGGCTCTTCATGAATTCGATAGATACCGTGAATGCGATTATCTGAGAAAAATCTCGCGGTCGCAATGTTCGTCAAAAGCATGAGTTCTTCGATCAAGCGATGCGCGAAGAGGCGTGTTGCACGCACGACGTCGATCGTTTCTCCACTGGAATCAACGACAACTTGAGTTTCTGGAATCTCTAGCTCGAGCGAACCTTCGCGGAATCGCTTCGCCATCAAAATTTTGGCGAGTTCCGAACAACGCAGAATATTCTCGCAAACTTCCGGAGCGTCCTTCAGTTTGTCGCCTGGCTCGCCATCGATAACTTCTTGAGCTTCGCCGTACGTGACGCGCGCTTTCGAATTCATCACGCCTTCGAAAAAGCGGTAGTCAACAATGACGCCTTGGAAATCGAGGTTCATCTCGCAGACAAAACAAAGTCGATCGACCTGCGGCTTCAGGCTGCACAGCTCGTTCGAAAGTTCTTCTGGCAACATAGGAACAACGAAATTCGGGAAGTACGTGCTGGTTCCCCGCGAATAGGCGTCTTCGTCGATTGCACTCGCAGGTTT
>JAYSST010000096.1:0-4826 GCA_043720435.1 Bdellovibrionales bacterium | reverse complement strand
TCGCCGATCGTTACACACCGTTTAAAAAGACCGATCGCGAGGGTAATTGGGTGCGTCTCGAGGACGAATATCAGGGGTCTTATTGGACCCGAGAAGCGAACGTGTGGATCCCTGTACGCCGCTCCAGAGTTAGCTTTTAGAGCGAAAGCTCCCGTTTTTCAGTCTCTGTAAGTTCGGACCGAGGTCGAGTGGGTCGTCCCGCCTTGAGACGCAGAAACCCCCATATATCGCATAATTAAATCCTGACAGAAAATGTAAGAATGTGCTTGCGCCCGGTATTGAGGGTGTGGCTAACTTTCAAAGTTCCAAAATGGCACTAAGCCAGGCGGGGCAAGTTAGATCGTTCAGGGAGATCTCGAGGGCGAGATCTGTAGAAGGGGGCTTACGATGGGGGCAATCGAAGCGACATTGATTAGAGAGTGCAAAACTCTTCTTCTCGATGCGAAGGCAGAAGTTCTAAACCGTGTTCGCAATACACGTCAGGAGCTGCACATCGAAGATAAGGGCGGCGATGAGGCGGATCAGACGGTTCGTGTTTTGGCCGAAGCCGAGACGCTGACACTTCACGAGAGGCTGCGTACTCAGCTTGTCGAAATCGAAATGGCCCTCGGCCGCATCGAGGCCGGTACATACGGTGTCTGCGAAGAAACCGAGGAAATCATCGAACCCGAGCGTCTCCGAGCAATTCCATGGACTCGCCTGTCTATTGAGGGCGCAGAACTTCGCGAATCGCTTCAAAAGCGTTACGCGCGATAAGCGGGAAGAACTCAAAAGCTTTGCGCTAACGACAGAAAGAAATTTAGCTTTGCGCTGGCTGCGCAAAGAAACTTAGATAGAGGCTCCGCTAAGGGGCCTCTTTTTGTTTTTCCCGCATCTGTGAAATTTCATCTCGTGGAGCCATCATGAACGACTTCCATGTTATTTCGAACGACACCGCACTCGTTATTCTCACGGCTGCATGGCGACTCTTAAAGCGGCACTACGAGATACTACTGGGCTCATCGCTTTTCATTTTTGGCACTCTCTTAGCGATGGAGATGGTTCCCTACGGGAAATTAGTCTCTTCTATTCCGATCGTATTTTTGAGTGTGGGACAGATGTACATCATTCGACAGCTCATCGACGGGAAACCTGCCGACTTTAAAAACTTATTTCAGGCGTTCGAGAATCAACAGTGGTTGCGTGCACTCTTGCCGCTCGCGCTTTCCGGAGTCGGAATCGCACTTTTGCAAAAAGCGTTGAGTCGGATGCTCGAGGGCGGCGTTTTTGCCGGCTTCGTCGAGACGATGCTCAATCTGACACTCATGTTAATCTGGGTCGCGCTCACCGCATTCTCGGGTCCGTTAATTGTGTTCAAGGACAAACCTTTTCGCGAGTCGATCGAACTCAACTTGCGTGCAACGACGGCAAACTGGCAACCGTTGCTTGTTTTCACGATGTATCTGCTGGGGATTATTGTTTTCAGCGCGCTCTGCTTCTTGCTTCCGTTATTTTTCATCGCGTTGCCGGTCATTTTGACCTCCGGCTATTTGACGTATGCGTGCCTTTTCGAAGGACTCAATGTCGCCGTGCTGTCGGAACGATTCAAAGACGCAAAACCGAAGACCTAACGTCCGTGAGCGAGCTCGTCTTCCCACGCTGCTTGCTCTTTGACGATCGCATCGATTTCCTCTTTCGGCCAAACGCGGCCTTTGCCCACACCGGGACAAAACTTAGCGACATCCTTTGCCCAACCTTTTGCACTCATCGTTTCGGGCCAGAAGGGCCACGTGCGGCATTGCGCCGGGCGGGCCGCATAAACCGTACAGCGCTTCTGTTCTAAGAATACGCAGGGTTTTGCACTCGGAGTTGCGGGGTCGTCGGACACTCCATCGCGTAGTCGAAAAAGACCTTCGTCTTTCAGGCAAAACTTGCGGGTGAATTCAGAAGTCGAAATTCCGCGAAGGAGCGCCATTCGCTTGCGGTCGCTTAATGTGACATAAACGAAACCATATTCGCCGTGCGAAACACAACACTGACCGGATCCTTGGCACTCGAACTGAATTCCGGCCGCATACCACGCCGCTGCAGGTTTTTTTGAGGTCTGTTTTTTCACAACCGGCGCTCGGCAAGTCCGTTGGTGACCGCCGCCCAGCCACAAAGTTTGAACAAGAACCGCGCGCCGACGTTCGCGTCCCACTCGGCTCCGCCCTCTTCGGGTTCGGAAACTTCGTTCAGATCAAATCCAACGATCTTTTTCCCGCTATCGGCAAGCGCTGAAAGAATCGATGACGCTTGGTCATAGCTGAGGCCGCCCGGAACTGGCGTTCCTGTGTTTGGGCAAAGCGCCGGATCTAACCCGTCAATGTCGAACGAAACATAAACGTTTTTCGGAAGGTCGCTGATGATCGATTTCACGATCGTATCGAACGCCTCACCAGCGAACATGCGTTTTTTCACTTGGCGGTCATAGTGGGTGACGATGCGCGCGCTGCCGATGTCTCCCGACTTGTTTCGATGCGCTTCACTAAACTCAAACTCTTCACGACAGAAATCACGAATTCCGACTTGCACGAGTACCCGCGGTTTTATATTCGAAACGACATTGTGCATGATGGAGGCATGACTGTGAGTATAACCTTGGTAGGCGTCACGCAGATCTGCATGAGCATCAATGTGCAAAATTCCGAAATCGCCCTTGAGCCTTTTTGAAATCGCATTGATGAGTCCGTAGGGAGATGAATGATCACCACCGACAACGCCGACGATTTTGCCTTGCGCGAGACTTTTTTCGGCAAGCTCTTCGACCCATTCGTTTAATTCGTCCGACGCCTTGTTAATCTCGTTTTTTAACCCTTCCGAACTCTCGCTCGTTTCACCGGCTTCTAAAAATTCGAGACGCTCCTGCGCCTTTTCTTTCAAAACCGAATTTTTTTTCAACCAGGTCTGAGAAATCTCATCCATGTGATAACCGATCTTCCAGGCGTCGCCGGTTTCGATATCAAACAGATCGACCTGACGGCTCGCGCGCAAAATCGCTTTTGGGCCATTGCTTGTGCCTTTTCCGTACGAAGTCGTGACTTCCCACGGCACGGGCAACAAATGAATTTTGGCATCGGCCGCCGAAGTTGGAAGACCAAAGATGCCGCTGTCTGCGAGTGGTGTCGAATCGCCATCAAAGTGGCCATCATCGATCGCGTTCGATTCGTCTACTTTGTAAGCGGGCTTAGCGGGAGCACGTGTTTGTTTAGCCATAAGCTTTTCGGGTCCTTTGAAACATGTCCGTGAACTCACCGGCAGTGTCGAACAAACACCGGCGACATTAGCTGTACACGATAAGTGGTGCCAAAGGGAGCGTTTCGGAAACATGCATCAGGTGTGCATGTGAGCGTTATCGAGCGTTATCGAGCGTTATTGGGCCTTGCTAAAACGTTGTCGATTTAAGAGATTATCGCCGTTCCGATGTTTGTTTTAACGATGGGGGAAGAAATGCGATCAAGAATACTGGAAGTCGTAGATAACGCACTGAAAGTGACGGTTGCCACGGCGACGGCGCTTACACTGGGCGCGACACTTGTCGCCACGACCGCAATGGCAGCCAACGGATCAGGCGATAAGCCGAAGGCAAACGCAAAAGTAAAAATACTGGGCAACGAGAAGGCACCCCAGGGTGGAACTTTCCTTTACAACTTGGGCCTCGAGCCTACGACATTAAACCCAATCACCGGAACCGACCTTTACAATCAAACGCTTCAGAGCTTCGTGATGGACAGCCTCATGAACCGCAACTTCGAAACCTATGAATTCGAGCCAGGGCTTGCTGAAAAGTACGAAGTTTCAAAAGACGGAAAAGAATTTACGTTTACACTCCGAGCTGGCGCACTTTGGAGCGATGGCAAACCCGTCACGATCGAAGACGTAAAGTTCAGCTTCGACGTGATCTTCGATGACAAATACAATGCGGCTCATCTTCGACCGTATTACGAAAATATTGAAAAGGGCGAGATCACAGGTCCGAATACAATCAAGTTCACAACGAAGTCGAAATACTTCGGCAACTTCGACGTCGTCGCAGGTCTGACGGTTTTACCTAAACATTTCTACGGAAACGCTGAAGAAGGAAAAAAGAAGAACAAGACGATTTTGGGATCGGGACCGTTTCTCTTAAAAGAATACAATCAGGGTCAGTCCATCATTCTCGAGCGCAACAAAAACTGGTGGGGCAACGCCGTTGCAGAACAGCGCGGCCGATATAATTTCCAGACGATTCGAATGCGTTTCGATAAAGAAGAAAACCTCGTTCTCGAGCGTCTGAAAAAGGGTGAGCTTCATTTCGACACGTTAACACCGGAGGCTTACGCTTCGAAAACTGAGGGAGCCCCATGGGGAACCGACGTCTTGAAGAAAAAAGTCGAAAACTTGGCTCCGAAGTCTTTCGGATATATCGGATGGAATCTGACGCAGGAAAAATTCGCCGACAAACGAGTTCGCCGGGCGCTTGCGCACTTGATGAATCGCGAAGAGATGAACAAGAAATTCCGCTTTGGAATGTCGCTTCCAGCGACAGGCCCGTGGTATCAGCAGAGTGAGTATGCGGATCCCGCGGTAAAGGCGATTCCGTTCGACGTTAAAAAAGCAACGGCGCTGTTGAAAGAGGCTGGCTGGATTGATTCAGACAAAGACGGCGTCCTCGACAAGGGCGGAAAGCCGTTCGAGTTCACATTGTTTTATGGCAGCAAAGATACTCAGAAGTACTGGGTCATGTATCAGGAAGATATGAAGAAGGTCGGCGTAAAGATGAACCTTCAGATGCTCGAGTGGAATGCACTGATGAAGAATCTGGACGA
>JAYSST010000095.1:0-1995 GCA_043720435.1 Bdellovibrionales bacterium | reverse complement strand
AGAAATGAGCACGGATCTCAACACCAATGGTTCACACAGTATGCCGATCGGTTACCTATTCTGGATTTTCGGTTTCACCGGTGCCCATCGGTTTTATTACGGACGACCGATCACTGGCACAATTTGGTTCTTTACTTTAGGTCTGATGGGGATCGGTTGGCTCGTCGATGCTTTTCTAATTCCTGGAATGGATGCAAAGGCAGATCGAAAATTCAAACAAGGTCGTTTGGATTATAACATTTCTTGGGGACTTCTAACTTTTCTTGGCGTCTTCGGGGTTCACCGATTTTACCTAGGCAAATACATCACCGGCCTGATTTATTTCTTCACCGGCGGCTTGTTTTTGATGGGTTATCTCTACGATTTTTGGACGCTGAACGGACAAGTCAGCGAGATCAATAGTGCGAGTTCCTAATTATACATTGGCTAGCGCTCGGCAAGTCCGCCGACGTCGGCTTCGAGCGCGCGGCATGTTTGCGCCCATTCGTCGCATCTAGTTAAGGCTGACTTTAATCGCTTCATGAGTAAATCCGCTTCGGCGGCCCGTTCTTTACTTATCGACGCGCCGCCATTTGCGATAGTCTTCCCGACTGCAAAAATCTCTGACGGTGTAATGCTCGATGGTGCTTCCCCGACCCGGATAATGAACGGCAATAAACGACCGAGCGATGGTCCAAAAGTGTATACCGAACCACTTTAAAAAGCGTATTACTGTAGGTGCCACTAATTTTTACCGAAAGCTTTGCGTGCGCGCTTCTCGATGTCTTCTAAAATCGAGATTCGCGCAAACCATTTGCTGTCGGCAGCGATGACGTTCCACGGCGATACTTTTGTTGAAGTGTTCTCAATCATGTCGGCGAAGGCCGGCAGATATTTGTCCCACTTCTTACGGTTGCGCCAATCTTCTTCCGTGATCTTCCATTTTTTCAATGGATCGGACTCGCGCTCCTTGAAGCGCTTGCCTTGCTCGTCATAAGAAACGTCGAGACAGTATTTCAGAATTAGAACCCCATCATCGACAAGCATTTCTTCGATCGTCACGATTTCAGAGTACGCACGTTTCCAATCTTTCTTCGTGGCGAGTCCTTCGACGCGCTCGACGAGGACACGCCCGTACCAACTGCGATCGAAAATAACAATCGACCCTTCCTTTGGAAAATTTCGGAAGAATCGCTGCATGTAATTTTCTTTAAGTTCGATCGGGTTCGGCGCACCGATCGCGTGCACGCGGAAACCCCGTGGATCGAGATATTCGGTCAATCGTTTGATGACCCCACCTTTGCCAGAAGCATCTGCCCCTTCGAGCACGATCAAAATCTTCTTTCTATCGCGACGAACTAGCTGCTGCAAATTCAAAAGCTTTTTTTGCAAAGCCTTAAGCCTCGCCTCATAGTCGTCTTTGTCTTTGTAGGCATGCTGCGCTTTTTTCTGATCTTTAAGTGAGCGAAGACTTTCGTGTTTCATTTCAGTTTCCCGTTGTTGGGGTTGCCTGATATCGGTCGGAATCGAATCGATAGCCGAAAGTAATACCCGTAACAATCGCCTGCGCTGCTGAAGGTAAGTATGAACTTCCAAGCCGTGCAATGAAGACGTCCTGCCAGAGTTCATTGTTCTCGCCTTGAGAGCGAGTGAAAAGCTTCATGACCCAATTCGAATCAAAGACATAGCTATAGCCAAATTCAGTGCGACCACTGATTGTCGCTCTCGTTGCGTGTCGGTCTTCCGCGTTTTGTCGCCATGAAATTTGACTCCAATTAAAAATGGGAATGACATCGAAGTAGACGTAATGGCGGCCAAAGAGGTACCCAACTTCGAGGCCATAGCCACCAGCGAGACTCCACCTTGTGAATTCGGGTTGAGTTTCAAGAAACACCCCAGGCGAAGGCGGCAATCCACTAACCTTTAATGTTTTTCGTGAAAAACTTAAACTCGGAACCGCGCCGAACTCCCATCGAGATTGAAATTCTCGCCGGCGATCAGGCGTGCTCGAAATGT
>JAYSST010000094.1:0-1996 GCA_043720435.1 Bdellovibrionales bacterium | reverse complement strand
GAACGTTTGCAATCGACGCCGTGAAACGTGCCGGCGAAAAAAAGCCCGATCTGTACGACCTGATGTAGGCGCGATTACTGAAGTAAACCGTCGAAGTCTTCTCCGTCTTCCACTGACCAATCCGGTAGCGGATCCGCCCACTTTGCCCAAGCTTCAGGACCCAGCGCGAATTCTTCATCCGTCAACATGCAAGACTTAAACGACTTTCGAAGTTCGAATTCGTTGAGATCAAAACCGACAATGCAAATTTCCTGTCGACGGTCGCCGTATGGCGGAACCCAATCCGCCATAATTTCTTCGCGCTCAACCGGATCGTCGGGCCACTCCCGCATCGGTGTTGCGGCCATCCATGCGCCCGAGGCTGCAAGCATAGATGACTTTCCGGCGACGCTCCAAACTCCCGTTTCGCCGTTGCGCGTAGCTACCCACACCCACCCTTTGATGCGAGCAATTTTATGCTGCTCGAGACTCTTGATAAATTCCAAAAACCGAGTCGGGTGCAGCGGACGTCGCGCGCGTATCGCGATCCCAGATACGCCAGCGCCGCGATCCGGTTTCGGATGTGAATTCGCCAAGAGTTGAATCCATCCGGCACCTTCTGCAGCTTCGTCGAAATCGAAACCGATACTCTCGGATATTCTCAGAAAATTCTCGATAAATTCTCGATTTACCCCTTCTGGTGGAACCACAAGGATGTGGGCTCGAGGATTGAGCCATTCAATTATACTTTTAGTTTTCTGGATCAATCCGGATTCTAGATCGCTGGCACGATTCAAAACAATGACATCGGAAAATTCAATTTGTTCAAGCATGACGTCCGCATTTGTTCGGTCATCCACTTCATCAAACTGCAGGTTCAGTTCTGCCAAGGTCTTTGGATTTTCAAGTTCATTGAGAAAACGGCTTGCGTCGACCACGGTCGTAACCGAGCGAATTTCAAATCGATCGTCTGGTGGCTCTCCGTTTTCGCCTTCAAGATAAAAAAGCTCTGCCACCGCGATCGGTTCTAGAACTGACTCGGCCTCAACTAAGATTTCGGCATCCGGCTTTTCAGCATTTGCAGTTTCAAGTGACGTGATGAGATCGGAACGTCCATCATCTTTGACGACAACCAGTTTTTCAGAGTGCGTTGTCAGCGCGTCTATAAGCGTCGATTTGCCTGAGCCACTCCAGCCGAAGATGACTCTGAGGAAAACGGAGCTCGTGGAAATGTTAATTTCCGACCGAAAGAATTACCGGTGATTCGCCAGTACTCGCTTTTACGCTTGATGCAAACTTATCGGCTTCAACACGATTAGGAGTTGGCTCGAATCTAACTGCATAAAGAACCACGCCGTTCTCGCGTTCGATCTTCTTTTGAAAAACCGGAAGACCAGCTGACTTAAGCTTTTCGGTGATTTTTTTAGCGTTCTCTTCGACTTTGAAGGTTCCAACTTGAACTATAAAAATAGATTCCTTCTGAGCCTGCTTCGAAGATTTTTTCACAGACGCGACACCACGAGTTCCACCGCTCTTCGCGTTCCTCTCCTGAGCAAATGCTTCCTCAGCCGCTTCTGCTTCTGCAGCCGCTTGAACGGAATGCGCTTGCGCTTGCTCCACGGCTCCCGAGTCGGCGCTTTCCGAAGAAGAATTCGTGCAGGCTGCCATCGCGACGGTTGCTGAAATGGCTGCTAAAAAAGCGACCAGGGGTACCTGCTTATTTGAATTCATCGTGTAAATCTCCCGACGTGTCTAGCATAGCTACTAGAACGCATCGGTATGAAACGTTGTCATATTAACTAGACTGGTCGTCTGGCGAGGATAGCTCACTATGATCAAGCGGCGTGCACGAACTACCGATTGAGAGCTGAATGAAGTTCAAGATGGGCAAAGAAGAAGAAAAAACCGAGGAAAATTCGCGTGAGCCGGACTCGCTCCGCGAATTCACGTCCACGGCGTCGTTGTCTGATAGCACGACGACCACACGCTCGAAGAGCTATCCTACGGGTTCAACTGG
>JAYSST010000093.1:0-13408 GCA_043720435.1 Bdellovibrionales bacterium | reverse complement strand
GCGCGCGACTTAAAGAAGCTGGACTCGACGAAAAGCATTATCACAAACAGCCGTCAGAAATGTCGGGCGGTATGCGAAAACGTGTCGGACTCGCTCGCGCACTAGCGCTTGATCCCGCGATTCTCATCTATGATGAACCAACCACTGGACTCGACCCCGTATTAACGGAAATGGTGGATAATCTTATTGTCTCAACTCATAATTCTAGACAAGGAACGACCTCTGTCGTCGTGAGTCACGATCTGTATGCCGCATTTCGCATAGGAGATTACGTGGCCATGCTCGACAGTGGGCGAGTTTTGTTACATGGAACGCCGCAAGACTTCTTGGATTCCGATATTGATCTAGTGAAACGGTTCGTTTCAAAAGGTGTGCACAAAGAATTGCACGTTTCAAAGTAAACGAACCGGATAGTGAACTGAACGCAACTGAGAGTATGCAAACTGAGTGAGTGATAACTAGATGGGTCTTTTTTCGGCCCCCGAATTTAAGGTTGGCCTGCTCGTGCTGATCGTTTCGGGAATCATCGCTGGCATGTCCATAAAAGTGTCGAATGATCCGGCGGGCCTCGGCTCGTCTAAGGCGGCCCACTTCTTCATGGACGACGCCAGCGGTCTCGTAAAAAATTCTAATGTTCGCATGGCCGGAATTCCAGTCGGCACAATCAAAGACATTAAACTTGAGAATGGTGTCGCGCGAGTTGAAGTAGTTTTGAAGGGCGACACCCCGATGACGAAATCGGCGCGTGTTGAAATACGTCCGAACGGTATCCTCGGAGACAAATTCGTCGAAATTATCGGAGGCGACGTGCGCGATCCGCCACTTCGCTCGGGCGATCAGATCATGGTCGTCGATGACCGCGCTTCCGTGGATCGTTTGATTGGTGAAATTTCGAAGATTACAAAGTCGATTGCGCAGGTCGCGGATAACATCAAAGCAGCGACAGAGGGCGATAAAGAAAAGCCTTTGGGTCGCATCGTCGACAACATCGAGAAGCTGACAAACGATCTCGCAGCATTGTCAGCTGATCGCAAAGATGACCTGAGCGACATCATCGCAAACTTAAAAGAGACCACAGACACGATCAACAACATGGTTAACGACGATTCTTCAGAAGGCTTTAAGGCTGCGTGGAAAGACGCGCTGAAGAGCTTAAAGAAAATCGAAGGCTCGCTTGATAACGTTGAGCAGATTACCGGCAAGATTAATCGCGGCGAAGGTACAATCGGGAAGCTCATCAACGATCCCGAAACTGCTGAGGAACTCAACACGGCCATTTCTGGAATCAACAATTTGCTCGATACCGGAAACAAACTGCAAACGAGCTTCGACTATCACAGCAACATCATGGCTAACGGTGGCGCCGCAAAGTCGTACATCTCGTTGCGTTTGCAACCGGGTGTCGATCGCTTTTATGAAATTGGTGTCGTCGACGATGGCCGGGGAACGCGCGAGCGCATCACGACAACGACGACGGCGGCCGGCGTCGATACGACAATTCGCGAAGAGCGCACTTATCGTGATCGAGTAAAGTTCAACGCCTTGTTTGCTAAAAACTTCTGGGATCTCACCGTTAAGGGCGGAATCATGGAAAACGCCGGTGGTGTGGGACTCGACTACCACTTGTTCCGACGCCGACTGCGGCTTTCGGTCGAAACTTTCGACTTCGGAAATATCCAGGTTCGCGCTTCGGCTCGGCTCAACCTCTGGAGCGGATTGTATCTCACTGCTGGCGGCGAAGATCTCGCCTCGAAAACCGGCAATTCCAGCGCCTTCGTCGGCGGCGGTCTTTTCCTCACCAACGACGACTTGAAGCTTCTGCTCACAAAACTGCCGTTTTAGTTCTTCAAACGAACAAGTTTGCGGTCCTCGTTCGTTTTTCGCCGATGAGCGAAAAACGAACGAGGTGTTTAGTACGGTGCAATTACTCCTCCGCTTCTTTGCATCTGGCGCGAGAAACACACCTTGCAATGAACTTCCGACAAAATTGGTCTGGGCTTTTGTCGTGAGATTGCCTAGGGGAACTTGGTCAAGCTAGTGTGCTTTGCATGAGCACTCCGCTAAACGGATCGATTGGACAATTCAAAAACGCACTGGTCAGCGTTTCGGATAAATCAGGACTCGTCGCTTTTTTGAAACCGCACGTCGCAAAAGGTCTGCGCGTCGTATCGACCGGTGGCACGCTAAAGCATCTCAAAGAAAATGGAATAGCCGCTATCGACATCTCGGAACAAACGGGTTTTCCGGAAGTCATGGACGGTCGCGTGAAAACGTTGCACCCGCGGGTTCACATGGCGCTGCTTGGTCGCGATGGAAATAAAGAAGATGAGCGACTTCTCGCAAAAGAGGGTCTTACTCCGTTTGATCTTCTCATCGTGAATCTCTATCCCTTCGAAGCTGCCAAAGCGAAAGGTGCTGAAGGCGACGAGCTTATTGAGTTCATCGATATCGGCGGTCCGAGCATGTTGCGTTCGGCTGCAAAGAACCACCAGCGCCTTGCTGTCGTTTGTGATCCGAAGGATTACGAGTTTATTCATTCTAAAGATGCGCCGCTTAAACTTGAAGACCGTCGATTCTTAGCGGCGAAAGTATTTTCTCACACAAGTCGCTATGATGACTTGATCGCTCGAACACTTTCGACCGAAGTCGAATCGTGGAACGGTCTTTCGGGTCGACTTGTTTCGGAATTGCGCTATGGCGAGAATCCGCAGCAAAAAGCTGCTTGGTACCGCGATCCGATGTCGCGCTCCGGTTTGCACGATGCACAGATTCTTCATGGCAAAGCACTTTCGTATAATAATTTACTCGATCTGGATGCAGCCTGCGCTGCTGTGACTGAATTTCGGATTCCAACGGCAGTAGCGGTGAAACATAACAATCCTTGCGGTGTCGGAACAGGTCCAGATATTTTGACGTCCGTGCGCCGTGCCGTCGCTGCCGATCCGGTCAGTGTTTTCGGTGGCATCATCGCTTTGAACCGCACTGTAGATTTTCAAACTGCCGAGGCGATGGCCTCGATTTTCTTAGAGTGCGTGATTGCTCCAGATTTCACGCAAGACGCACTGGAACGACTCAAGGTCAAAAAGGATTTGCGGATCTTAATGTGGCCAGGGCTTGCCGAACATCAGCCGGTTCGTCAGTTCAAAACCATCGCGGGCGGTTACCTCGTGCAATCGGCCGATCGCACAAGTGACTGGTCAGACAGTTGGAAGGTTGTGGGTAAACCGCAGACCAGCGTTTCTTCCTCCAGCTCGTTTACGACAGAAGTTAAGACCGACTTGCTCCTCGCTTGGAAGGTTTGTGCACATCTGCGCTCGAACGCCATTGCAATCTCGAGTGAAGGCGCAACGGTAGGTCTAGGTATGGGACAGGTAAATCGCGTCGATGCTGTGGACCACGCCATTGCACGAATGAAGAAACATCATCCCAACGCACAAAATGCTGTGCTTGCAAGTGATGCATTCTTTCCATTCTCTGATTCGATGGAGAAGATTGCGGAAGCTGGCATTCGTTGGGTCATTCAGCCGGGTGGTTCAATTCGCGATGAAGAGGTTTTGAGTCGTGCTCAGGCGCTGGGAATTACGACTGTGCTGACGGGAACTCGACACTTCCGACACTGACGACGCCCTCTGCGACTTCAAGGAGCAGGCGCCGAAGGCGGGCGACGTCCGCTCCCCTCTTCGCCGTCAGCCAATGGTCCAGACCACGATTATGGCTTGGGTCCCGACGGCGTTTAAGTGAAACTAGCTGTTCAGGGGGCGGAGTGACCGCGATAGATAAACAGCAAGCTCTAAAAAAGCCAGCATTAAGCAAGGACACGCTCTGGCTCGTTAAGAGCGGTGATCGTATTCTTGGCCCGTTTGTTACTGGCGAAATTGTGCGTCGTCTGCGCTCGAAAGAACTTGTCGTCATCGACGAAATTATTTCTCCGCAATCGAGGTGGCGTCATATCCGTGACGAATCGCTTTTCGCTACGGTCGTTGATGAGATTCGTACGGGATTGATGACAGTTCGCGATGATACTGAAGTTGGCGAGGGCACCGGTACACCGACGATCAAATCTCGAAGTCATGGTGATGACAGCACGCCGATACAACAATTCGTTTCCAGCAAAACGAATGGTGGCACACAATCCGGTACTAACGTAGGCAACGCCACCAACGCGAGATTTGATTCGTCATTCAACGTCGGACGCATTTCAGATGCAGAGATTGTTTCTGAAACAGATGAGGACGTTGAAAAGATTCACCACGCGTCGGCTCGAGAAGTCGAACGTCCGGTAGAGAAGAAACGCGGCAAGGACTCGAAGAAACAGAATGTGCATAGTTCTCTCTCCTACGCACCTCCTGGATCGGATCGAGACCCGTCAACGGCGATTTCGAAAACTTCGAGGGCACTCTGGTCGCTTGTTCTAGTCGCAGTCTTGGTTATCGTCGCAAGCGTTTATTTTTTCCGAATCGCGCCGTTGAAGCGTGCGAGTGCTCGTGCTGAAGAAGTCGGTCGTCTGCGAACGGAAGCTGACCGTGCATGGTCGCGAACCGAATTTCTTCGCGCGCTGAAGTTGTACGAACAAATCAATCGAGAACCACATGCAGATCTCGAAAGTGATTTACGTCAGGCAATTCTGCAGCTGCGAATTGAGCGCGAAACACTGGCGGCGAAACGTCGTCTTGAAGAGCTGATTCCGAAACTCACAGTTCCCGAAGCAAAGATGCGCGCCCGAATTGCGCTCGCTGTTGCTCACCTCCAGTCGGACGAGCCACTCGAAGCGCAAAACGCGTTAATGAAATTGGTTCGTGAGCCGGATTCTGGACCGATCGCACTTTTTAATCTTGGCTGCGCGCAAGCCGCCACGGGTCTTCGCGCTGAGGCTATCCAGACGTTAGCTAAACTAAACTCTCATCCAACTTTGAGTGCACCGTCGCGACTTCTTCGCGGACTTCTGCACATGAAGGATGGCAATGCAAAACTCGCTTCAAATGCGACGGATCTCGAGGATCAAGGCGATCAACCCGCGTGGAAACAAGAGCTCTATGCACTTAGTGCTGCAAGCGATTGGATGGACGGAAATAAGAAGCGATCAAACTCGCGTCTTCGAACTGCACTCGACACCGATCCATTGCAGACGGAAGAGTTTTTCTTCGATCCGCTGCTTTATTTAGAAACGATTCGATGGAAACAGCTCCTTCCATACGTTCGCGAATTCTCGACTCAATCGAAGTCGAACGGTGCGAAGGCGCTGTACGCGCTTTCTTTGATAAAGTCAGACCGCCGCCCGGAGGCGCAGCAGTATTTGGCTGAAAGTCTTTCACCGCGTATGAACGATTCGGATCTTCAAGCCGTGAGCGCGTTTGGTATGATGACCCAGGGACGTGACGATGAGGCGCGGGGAGCATTGAAGTTTACCAAGTCCGGGCATTCTGAAGGTGCTCCGCTAATTGCTTCAGTGCTCGAGGCGCGACTCTGCGAACGTGCCTCGGATAAAAATTGCGCTGAAACGATTTGGTCAGAAGTTGCAAAACGCGCGCGTCCGCCTCTGGCGGCTGTTGTCAGCGTCGCACGAGTCAATAGTCAGATCGCCTCTGAGAAGACGGTCAGCGCAATCGAACGACTCGGCGTTTTGTACCCTCATTCCGTTCTTGTCGGAAAATTGCGCGACGAGGTTGCCGATACTGCCGCCAAATCCGAGATCGACAAGAGTCCTCCACAGTGATTCGGCGAATCGGAGGCCGCAGTTTACTCATCTGCCTCCTCGCTTCCGCATTTCTCCTAGTTTCTTGCAAAGAAGAATCGAGCTGGAAGACCAGGCTGTATCACGAGCGCACGTCCGCGAGTGTCGCTGGCGAGATTAAAGTGCCGACCGCACTTTGGGAAAAGCTGATCGACCCAGAAAAGCCATTACGTGGAGGAATTGAATTCAGCCAAGTGCCTACCCCAAACCAAGGAGGCGGGGACTCGGCGATTGCGAAAGCGACCGTCGAAACGGACTTGAAATCCCTCACTGTTTACATGATCGAAGAAACGAAAGGCGTGCTGGGCGGTCGCAATCAAAAGATTACGTTCGGTCCCGGAGGCGGTGACCTTGATTTGCGCGATTTCGTTGCCGAGTCCCGAGGCGCATTTCGCATCGTGTTCGAATTCGGCGCCGATTTGGATCCGACGATTAAAAAGCGTGTCTGGTATTTGTCGAATGCTCCGAAGACTAAAATCGGTCCTGATTGGGTCGGAGCCGGTTGTGATACCTACATGGATATCTCGAGCTTTGTGGCAGAGGCTAACCTCAAAGAGGGGATTTTGATCGCAGTGAGCGGCGATCGACACATCAGTGCCCTTGCCGGAACTTTCTTTTTTTCAGCGAAACGTGCGGGACATGTCGAAAGCTCACGTTTGACGCTGTTTGACTCGTCGAAAAGAAAATTACAGTGCCGGGGGCGCAGCGATTCGTAGTACGTTCAATGCATGATTACGCGCGAAAACAAGGGCCCGTTCGTCTCTGAACTCGGCGACAAGATGTCAGTCGAATCCGTATTTTTGATTCGAGAAAAACACTTCGGGACAGGCAAAAACGGGAAAAGTTTTTTAACTTTGCAATTGGCTGATCGCACCGGGTCGGTCGACTCTCGTGTATGGGAAAATGCCGAAGCTATGCAGCTAATCTATCAGCTGGGCGATATCGTGCGAGTCAAAGGCGTGATTCAACTTTTTCAGAGTCGGCTACAATTGATAGTTCACAAATTGGAGAAGCTCGATGGTTCAACTGTCGGGTCAGATCTCTTAATTTCGGCCAGCCGTCGCCCACCGGAAGTAATGGAGGCCGAATTACATCAGTTAGTTGCTGGTCTTGATCCCGGCCCAATTCGCCAGCTCCTGCAATCGACGCTCGAAGAGCCTGAGGTGAAACTTCGCCTTCGTACACATCCAGCGGCAAAGACGATTCATCATGCGTATCGTTCGGGACTTCTCGAGCATATTCTATCGATCGCCAAACTGATGGGCCTCATTCATGCGCACTACACAAGCGAAGGAGTTACACTCGACCGAAGCTTGCTCGTCTTCGGCGCGATCTTCCACGATATCGGAAAACTGTGGGAACTCGAGGGCGAAGGGCCATACGGATACTCTGATCGCGGTCGATTGCTTGGACACATGTCCATCGCTGTGGAGCTTGTCGAACGAAAATCAGTTGAGATCCCGGAATTGAACGACCGGGTGAAAGATAAGCTGAAGCACATTATTTTGAGCCATCACGGTCGCTTGGAATACGGTTCGCCAAAAGAGCCGATGTTCCTCGAGGCAATTATTGTCGCGATGCTTGATGATTTTGATAGCAAGGTAAATTCAATTCATCACTTTGCGGAAGGCGAACGAGCCAACGGGGCTGAGTGGTCTCGATTGCACCCGCAGCTTGGGCGCTACCTTTTGTTACGCTAATTTACTTTCGAGAACTTTTTTGACGGGGCGAGTATGATCGGAAACATGATGGATTTTATAAATGCGTATAAGCGGTACGATCCCGCGGCGAAGTCGCGCATGGAAATCATTCTTCTGTACGGCGGACCCAAAGCGATTTTTTTTCACCGTCTCGCTCATCCGCTTTACAATTCTGGTCTCTTCTTCTTGGCGCGATTTATTTCTGAAATCGCGCGGATGCTGACCGGCATCGAAATTCATCCCGGAGCCGTCATCGGTCGTCGTCTCGTAATTGATCACGGGGTTGGGGTTGTGATAGGAGAAACCGCGGTCGTTGGTGATGATTGCATTATCTTTCACACCACGACGCTAGGTGGAGTAAAGTTTGATCCCGTCAAACGTCACCCGACAGTTGGAAACCGAGTTTTGATTGGTGCTGGCGCAAAAGTTTTGGGGCCAATCACACTTGGCGACGATTGTCGAATCGGAGCGAACGCTGTGGTCATGCATGATGTGCCCGCTGGACACAACGTATTGGGACCGATCTCATCGATCGTGCCGCGAAAGACGTAATGTCCGAAACGCCACCGACGGATAATAAGTCTTCGCAGGAGCCGCGCAAAATCGGGACTCTTATAAAGTCGCCGCTGTTTGCGATTTTCATGATCGTTGCCGTCGATGTTCTCGGCTTCACCATGATCCTTCCGTTACTTCCTTTTTATGCGGAAAAATATGGAGCTTCGCCATTCGTCGTTGGAATTCTGGCGGCGACATTTGCCGCCTGCCAATTGGTGTCGAGCCCGATTCTTGGGCGAATATCAGATAAGTACGGTCGCAAGCCAGTTCTGATGTTCAGTCAGCTTGGTACTTTTATCGGTTTTGTGATGTTAGGTCTGGCGAACAGTCTTCCGATTATTTTTCTGTCGCGAATTATAGACGGCGTGACAGCAGGGAATCTGACGATCGCTCAGGCTGCGATCGCAGACGTCACTCCGCCGGAGGGGCGTGCAAAAGCTTTTGGAGTTATCGGAATCGCTTTCGGTCTTGGCTTTCTCATTGGTCCAGCGATCTCAGCGGCGTTAGCGACGATCGATATTCACTATCCAGCGTATGGAGCCGCGATGCTTTCGCTCGCTTCGATCTTTGCGACGTGGCGACTTTTGCCGAAAGCCGACCATCGTGTTGATTCGAGTGAAATTGCCAAATCGTCAAAGCTCGTGATGAGTTACTTCCGAATGCCTGCGATGCGCTGGCTGCTGATCGAGTTTTTAATATTCGGATTTATTTTTGCAGGTTTCACATCGGGCTTCGCACTGTTTGCCGAGCGACGTTTTGTTTGGGAGGGAAAACCTTTCGGTGCGCCCGAAGTTGCGCTGTTGTTTACTTACTCGGGTTTTTTGGGGCTGATCTTTCAAGGATTAATATTGGGTCGTCTTGTTAAAAAGTTTGGCGAAGCAAAGCTTGTTTTTGCGGGTTTTGCATCGATGGCCATCAGCTACTTTCTGCTCGCGCAGGCAGATTCTATCGCGGGACTGGTGGTCGCAAGTACGATCGGTTCTTTCGGGACAGGCGTGATTCGCCCAGCTTTGACGGCGCTCGTGTCGCAGACTGCGGGACCGCGCGAACAAGGTGCTGCGCTGGGTGCGAGTCAGTCCCTCGTTTCTCTCGGACAAGTTTTCGCGCCGCTTATCTCTGGCGCCATCATCAACGCTTCATCGCTTCACCCGATAGCACTTGCGGCGTGGGGATGGTGGTTATCGGGACTCGCTATCACCGGTCTCGTCGTTCGGTATCTCACTGGTCCGCGCTCACATCGTGTGACCGCCTCTTGATCCGCCCGTAAACCGACCCCTTTTTCCACAATGGCCGACACTCGTGCATTTTCTCCGACGATTGACTCGTAGTGATCCCTGCAAAGTGTCCACCGTCGCCGCTTTGTTGCACCGTGCTTCCGCCATGGGGGTACCGGTCACATGCGACAAATCCACTTACAGAAATCCAGTTCAAAACATCGCTTTTCTCATGGGGGAAGTTTGCGGAATTCCCGAGAGGGCCGACGCGAGCGACCGCTGTCGACCCGAGAGCCGGTCCATTTAGTTTTAAAAGCGAACCGTGAAGCGATTGCCGGTGGATTCCGAACGGTACGGCGATATCGCCTCGCACACCAGATATTGGCGAGGTACTCGCGACGTTTTTTTATAAAGATCGAACAAGTTTCGTTTCAGTTTGATCACATTCACATTATTGCGAGAATTTCGCGGCGTTCGAACTTTCAGAATTTTTTACGAGTGTTTGCCGGTCAAGTTTCGCAGCGGTTTACAGCGGAGGGTCTAGCGACTTCGATCCAACGTAGCGAAATGAAAAGCGGCGAAAAGCGATCGGTGACCGATACCCCCTGGGGTCGGCGGGTGGGGAGGTTTTGGAAGCACAGGCCGTTCACACGAGTGATACGCGGGTTCAGGGCGTTCATTACAGCGAGGAATTATGTGCAGCTAAACGAACAAGAGGCGCAGGGGAAAATTCCTTATCGCAAACAGAGGTTGCGCGGGTTGAGTGCCGACGAGTGGGAACGCCTCTGGGGATGAGAGGGGATGACCGAAAGTAAGTTTTTTGCAAAATCGTTAGGGTGATTGGCAGGAATTTTTCACAGCGAAGAAAAACAACGGAACAGTCATGATTTTACGTTCAGGTCGTGTTTAGGTCGTCGGATAAATGAAGATATTCGTGCGAAACTTAGCAGCGCAATTCATCGGCTTGCGAAACGAAACGTTTAATGTAATGGCGGGAGCGTTGCTCGCGGCATTCGTGGGGGCGAGTGCAGCCCAAAGTGCGCCGATGGTGGAAAATTTCGAGACTTTTGAAGCCGCGCCGGCGCTAGAAGTTACGAGCACTCGACGCGAGCAAGTTGATCGATTCAGTTACCTGTTTGTCGGCGGCTACGGAAACGAACTAGCCCGGAAGCACTATTTCAAACTGAATGTACAGACGACGATGGAAATCGGCGCGACCCACGCTCGCGCACACTTCCCGTCTTCCTTCAACGCAGCTTCGAAGAACCTAAGTTCGCTTCGTGAGGAAATTCTTGAGATGTACGAACGCGGGGGCCGTAGACCGGTCGTGCTGATCGGTCACTCGAAGGGTGGCCTCGAGTCTCTTGCGACAGTTCTGGCGTATCCAGAACTTGTTCGCGACGGTATCGTCGCTAACGTCGTCTTAGTACAAGCGCCGATCGGAGGAAATGCACTCATTGATCAGCGTAACCTTATCGCGCGGCTCTACGCGAAGTTTCTCTCAATCTCGCCAAGCTTTCGATCGCTTCAAACAAAGGGAATTAATGAAATTATCGCAAACAGAATTGCAGAACTAAATCCGCAAGATTTGCGCGCCGTCAGCAAAGCCGTTCGGTATGTCATCAGTCACAAAGACGCCGAGCATTCTGGTTTCGCGATCCGCCTACTCTCCAATCTTGGTGGGCACACTTTAAAAAACGATGGACTCGTCGCGACCAACGACATGTGGCTCCCTGGTTTCGGAACTATTTTAGGCGAACTTTATATTGATCACTTGGAAGTCGTAACCGGAAGATCCGTCGCGTTTATAGCTGATAACATGACGGTCGATCGGGTCAGAGCCTTTACGAAAAGTATGATCGTAAATTTAATGTTGAGTCGCAATCGCAACAACCCCGAGTTCCGCGAACTGACAGAACGCAAAACGGTTGAGCGACTTGGTCCGATGAAATGCGAACACGTTTTCTTCCAGGCGATTTGAAGGTCCTCGTATTAAAGGCAGCGGCGCTGTGGAAGTACCGGTCGTTCACGAGAGTTGTACGGGGACGTGGCAAAAATTTTCGAGCTAAATTCTAGGGAGAACGGGCCGCGCGCGCTCCCGTAGGTATGGTCGCAAGCCAGTTCTCATGTTCAGTCAGCTTGGTACTTTTAACGGTTTTGTGATGTTAGGTCTGGCGAACAGTCTTCCGATTATTTTTCTGTCGCGAATTATAGACGGCGTGACAGCAGGGAATCTGACAATCGCTCAGGCGGCCATCGCTGACGTGACGCCTCCGGAAGGGCGAGCGAAGGCCTTTGGTATTATCGGAATCGCTTTTGGCCTCGGCTTCTTAGTCGGTCCGGCGATTTCGGCGGCCATAGCTACGATCGATATCCATTACCCCGCGTACGGAGCCGCGCTTCTTTCGCTCACTTCAATTTTTGCGACTTGGCGTTTGTTGCCGAAGTCCGAGACGGGCGTCGATTCCAGCGAAATTGCGAAGTCGTTTCTATAGGACAGGTTTTTGCGCCGCTTATCTCTGGCGCCATCATCAACGCCTCGTCGCTTCACCCGATAGCTCTTGCGGCGTGGGGATGGTGGCTGTCGGGTCTCGCGATCACGGGGCTCTTTGTTCGTTACTTCACTGGTCCCGGCTCCCGGTGAACGTCGTCCTTCTCCACCAATTTGCGCGGCTGATCCTTGACGTCTTCGTGTTGGTTACGGAAGGCATTTGTACGGTTGTATAACGAACCCATCAATCCCCTCGGTGTTGCAGAAGAGGGGAGGATTCAAAGTATGCGGATTCGCCATCGAATCCTGCGGTGAACAAGTCAAATTCGCAAAATCTGATATCCGACCGGCGCCGTAATCTTTGCAGATGGTCAGGCCAAAAGGTTTCCACGTTAAGGCCGGCTTGTTGGCGCTGCACGGTGCAGTCACTCCGTTTCCATAGCACGTCCAATTCCAAGTCGCCGCCATACTGCTGACGGGTGAAGGGAAACCGCCCGGAGTGCACCGGGTCGTCGTTGGTGCTATCGCGGTCGTCGTTCCCTGCGCTGTTCCGCAGGCACCAGTGACTTGTGGTGGTGGCGCCCAACATTCGGTCGGCTCGTAGGGAAGACAGTAGATATTCCCCACGATCGACTCCATCGTGCCGGAGGTTTTATTAAAACATTTTCCAGGCATCGGCTTTTGCGCGTTCGGAACGGGGCAGGCTCCGCCAGCGCCGGCGTGCATCGTACAATCCCATGCCCCGGATTGAAAATAGGAAGCCATAAAAAGTGGATGAGTCCAACAGTCCGTCGGTGGCGCCACTGAATTGCATCTTCCGTCCGAAACGGGATCGCAGCGACTGTGAACGACCGCAACGCTTCCTCCAACGTAATCCATTGTGCCGTCCGAGATTTTTTCGCATTTTCCGCCTGCGATGCTGTCACCGAGGGTCGTACATGAACCTGACTGACTCGGCGTACACCGATTCACGAATTCCGAAGTCCACGCAGGTAAAAGACTCCAGCAATTTGCCGCGCACGCTGCCGCATCAGTTTGTCCATCGAGTGCAGGACAAGCGGCTCCGCCATTTTTCGCTGTTATTGTTTGGGTGTAGGTGCTGGTCTGAGTTGGACTTCCCGCACAAGCGCCCCAAGATCCGACGCAATTAACCAAGCAGTTTCGGGGCGACGCTGGGCAAGCGGCGCCGGTTCCTGACTGCGCTTGCGTCATGTTGAACATTTCAGTTCCTGTGACTGGATCACACGCACCAAAATTTCCGGCGCAGTCGACATTGCCGCACGCGGCGCTATTGCAAGTTTGCGAAACGCCGTTGGCGGCAGCGCAAGTCAACGTCGATCCTCCACCAGAGGCGGGGACATCGACGACATAAGTTTGGTTACCTCCGCCACAAGCAACCGAGCACGGATCCCAATGGCCGACGCAATCGACTGGGCAAGATCCAACGCAAGCGTTGGTGTCGCCCGCGACTTGCGGGCACGGCGCACCACCGTTCGCAGCTGGTGTTGAAATCGCGTATATCTCGAGTCCGGGCCCGCACGTAGCCGAACATGGTCCCCAGCCGCCGACACATGCGACTGGACAAGTCGCCGGCGGCACTCGCGGGGTACAAACGCTCGTTCCTGCCGCCGTAATTCCAGTCATGACATGCGTTAGCGGGTTACAAGTCCCCGTATAAACTGGATCACATTGGATCGAACCGTTTGGAAAAGTTCGC
>JAYSST010000092.1:0-2000 GCA_043720435.1 Bdellovibrionales bacterium | reverse complement strand
AAGGACTCACGATTTTATGGGTATTACCGGATCGCCGGTTGCGGCTCTATCTTTCGACTCTGTCCGGGTGACATCGGATCAGCGACTCGTATCGCCCTACGGTCACTGGCGGGATACCTTCATGATTGAGCCAACTAGCGCATTAGGTCGCATGCTGACCGTAGTTTCAGCCACGAGTTCACTATCGAAAAAAAGTTTGAAATATATGGCTCAGTTTCGCATGAAACGTGAAATTAACGGTAAGCCGCTGGGAGAATACGGAAAAATTCAGGCCCTCATTGCGAAGTCGACTGCAGAAGTATTTGCGCTCGACAGTGTTATTCAATGGAGTTTGGCCGGTTCTGATGGCGACAACCTTCCGAATCGATGGTGGGAACAGACAGCGACGAAAAACATAGTCACGCTCGCAGCGAGCCGACTCGCCGATCGTGCGATTTCTTTTATGGGTGCAAGCGGTTACGAAAAGGCGGCCGTGTATCCGACCGAGAAACTTTACCGGGACGCCCGTGGATTTCGCATATCTGGCGGAGTCGACTTCATGATCGACCTGCAAGCCGCACAGCGCTGGCTCAAGGCGTTTTTTTATAACGATGAGTTTGATCGAAAAAAATGGATGGACCAGTTTGAAGTCAAAAAGCGCTTGAACATTGATGACTCGGTTTTGGGTCCAGAGTGCACAAGGATCCTCAATCGGATTCGCACTGATGCGCGCGACCTTGGTGAGCTTATTCAACAGCTGATCTCGAAGCACTCCTACGAGGAACTTTGCAAACAACAGTCGCTGCTTATCCTCATGAATAGAGTCGCAAATGAGATCTTTACGATCGCGGCGACGTTGGCTCGCGCGCGAAAACGAGCAATTGATTCTGAAACGTTCGCTATTTCCATTGCAGAAGAATATGCAGCGGAAGGTTTACTTAAGATAAACGGATTTTGGGAAAAAATTCGCTTGGAAGTTGCGATGAGCGGACCGGTGCAACAACGGCGCGTTTCGATTGGTCACTATCTTGATGGTCACATGTTGGATTTCTGTCTTTAAAAATTAACTACAAATTTCGACCTCTAAAATTAGGAAATAAAATGCCAACTTCGGATTCGCCAGCAAATATTGCTTCTTGGACAGAGTGGGACCTTTTGAAGGAGGTCATCGTCGGAACCGTTCATGGCGCACACGTCCCCGACGAGCCACTAAGTATGATTCAGGCAACGATGCCCGAGTCACAGTGGGACTTTTATCAAGCTCGAGCCGGGCAACCTTTTCCGGCCGACGAGATTGAGGCAGCCGAGAGAGATCTAAGTGAGTTCGTAAGAATTCTTACGAACGAAGGGGTTAAAGTTCGACGGCCAGATGATCCGGGAAGCATATTCCGTGAGCCTATCAAGGGAGATGGTTGGATCGCCAAAAGTGGCCTCTACGCGGCCATGCCGCGCGACAATCTGCTGCCAGTCGGAAAAAAGTTAATCGAAGTTCCGATGGCGTGGCGATCTCGTCAGAACGAGGGAGTTCCATACCAATCGCTTCTTAAACAATATTCCGAGCGTGGAGTCGATTGGATCAAAGCGCCAAAACCAAAGCTCAAAGAAGAACTCTTCACAAAGTCGTGGGATCCAAACGTCGACAGCTTTCATTCTGTCATCACTGAGGTCGAGCCGACCTTCGATGCCGCCGATTTTCTTCGTTTCGGTGCCGACATCATCGGCCAAGAAAGTCACGTCACTAATAAGGCTGGTATCAGATGGTTACAAGAAACTCTCGGACAAGATTCGCGCGTTCATATTATTCAGTTTGCCGACATCCACCCGATGCACATCGATGCGACGCTATTGCCACTTCGACCGGGCCTGGCTCTTGTCAATCCCGAGCGCGTTCCGCCTGATTTGAGAAAGACGCTACAAAATGGCCTGTTCAAGGGTTGGGAGTTCATCGATACTCCTGCACCGTCGATTCCCGCAGACTATCGTCTTTATATGACGAGCCGCTGGATCAATATGAATATTCT
>JAYSST010000091.1:0-2000 GCA_043720435.1 Bdellovibrionales bacterium | reverse complement strand
GCGGTATCGCAACTCAACCCTTGATCACAAAAAATTTGCTGATCTTCGGAGAATCCGACGGGGCACTAAGAATTTTCGACGTGCAAACATTTAAGCCGCTAGCTCAGTATCAATCAGGTGACGGACTTTTATCTACGCCGGCGTTAGATAGAGTTCGCAACGAGATTTGGTTTATCTCGTCGGCTGCGAATCTTTATTCGATGAAGTTGAGCTACCGCCGCGTAGCCGAGAGGTTCCCTTGGAAAAAGTTGAGATCTTCGAACGAACGAAACGAATCTGCGGGCGATACTTCGTATTCATTTTAGTTCTAAGCGGATGCTCGAGTCATCCGTGCCGAGAGGCACGCGCTCCTGAACTAGATCGCACCAAAACCGCGCCAGCGGTTCAAGGCAGCGCGCTGGTTGTTGAGAAGTCAGTTCCGACAAAAGAAGCGGCAGCAACAGATTCGAAAGCGGCGCCCGAAGCCGATTTCGTACGAGTTTATAAACCCGATGGCAGCCGGCAATGCGAAAAGAAACCTGGGATTCTACTCGACACAATGGAACGTGAGTTGGCTGGAATTGTCGTGCAGGGTCGCGACAAAAGAAAAGATGGCCTCATGCATATTCAAGTATGCGGTAGTCCGTCAGGCATGATTAACGTTTTCGAAATTAAAGCGACCTTTTTGAAACAAGCAGAACAACGCGGATTTAAGCGTCTCGAGGATTGAACCATGAGAAACGAACCTAGTGTGCTCGAGGAACTTGATCAGATTTTAGGTTCGATGATGCATTCGCCGTTACGCCGGCGGCAGTTCTTGGCAGCCGTTCCACTCCTGCTCTCGGCTTGTGCGTCTTCTGGATCGCGGATGCGTGAGGGCGATAACTCGGGACAAGAAACTGAATTCACGGTCGATGACGAAAAAAGAATGGCGCGTGAAGCCGCAGCCTCGATGAAAAAGGATTATCCGGCAACCGGCGATGCAGATCTGCAGAATTACGTTTCTGGTATCGGCCGGCGAATCGTCACGGCGAACGGCCTAGAAGCGAAGCCTTACAATTATTCGTTTACCGTCGTGAATGTTCCGTACGTCAATGCCTTTGCGCTTCCAGCGGGCGGCGTGTTCGTGACGATGCCACTGCTCGCGATGGCCGAGACAGAAGCCGAACTGGCGGGCGTGGTCGGTCATGAAGTCGGACACGTTGTTGCGCGCCACACAGCAGAGCGCATTGAAGCCGAGAAAAAGAAAAGCAGCAGTTGGTTATACGCCGTCGGCGGCGGCTTATTGGGCGGTGCAGCTGGTTTTGGACTTGGCAAACTCGTCTGTCCACCCAGCGACGCATCTTGCGTTGCTAAGGCGACCGCGCTCGGAGCTGCAGCTGGAGTGGGAGGCGGCCTGCTTGTTCAAAAGTATAAATTCATGGCGAATTCTCAGGAAGACGAAATGGAAGCCGACCGTATTGGCTTTAAGACATCGGTTCGTGCTGGCTACAATCCGCTGAAGGTCGGCGATTTCTATAGCAAACTGCAACAGATGGAAGCCAACTCTAAAGGCGGCGGGACGCCGATGCTGGCTTCGCTCGCCGATGCGCTCTCGACACATCCGCCAAGCGAAGAGCGAGTGACACAAATGAATGAGCTCGCCCTGCAAAACCCTGCGGGTCCAAAGGCTGTCACAAATTCTGTTGAATTTGATCGCGTCCGCAAACGTGCGCAAGCGATCGTGAAGGCATCGAAAGTATGAAAAAAAGCGCGGGCTGGTTTTTCGGGATCGCCGCACTCGGCGCAGCGGGACTCATTCTTGCCGTCGTTTTAATTCCGCGTTTCTTTCAACCGAAGGAAAGAACGCCAGCGGGTTTCAGAGAACCTTTCATTAGCTCAGGTAAATCGACGCTGACGACAGCTGAAATCGATAAACGCACGGGAATTCCGGCGACCCGTTCTCGGGCGGCAGTTATCAATCCGGACGTTCTCATGCGCCAGCGAGGGCAAGAGCTGAAGCTCAAGGTTGAATTGTTTCC
>JAYSST010000090.1:0-13474 GCA_043720435.1 Bdellovibrionales bacterium | reverse complement strand
TCGCCCACTAATTGAATTTACCGGAATGGGTCACAGCTGGAAACTTTATGCCGATGGGGAATGGAAGTACTTTCACTCGCTAGTTGTCCGACTTCATTTTGCCGACGGACGCCACTTCGATCGGAAATTCAAAGGCGTGTCCGAAATTCTTTGGTCATGGAATGTTTTAAAAGAGCAGTCTCATCTCAGGAACACGCTCCTGTATTATTTGAACCGAAATCCTGAAGCGATATCGGCTGATATCATTTTTCTAACACAGCTTCCAAAGGATGCGGCTACTGGACTGCTGGACTGCATGCCGTTGCCGGACCCCACCCAGTGGAAAGAGAATGTCCTTTTGAGTGTGAAAGCGTCTGAGGAACCACACTTATGAGCATCAGCACGGTTGTCGAACTATGGAACGAGTTTTTCTGGTCTGCCAGGGATTTGCGTCCTCTCATGCTTTTCAAAGTTTTCTTCGGGAGCTTTGTTTTTCTAGAGAACTTCATTTCGATTTATAAACGCGTACACTTGTATTCGGCTGACGGCTTTTTTCCCGCCTCGCAGTATGCGCTTCACATAGGACGGCGTCGGCCAAGCCTTTTCTTGTTCGGCGGCGGCAGCTCGAACGTCGTCCGCCTGGTATTTCTAATCGGGGCCCTAGCCGGCCTCAGTCTCGCATTTGGATGGCTCGAGCCGGTCGCAGCACTCGTCATTTTTCTGGTGCAGGTATCAAAACGAAATCGAAATCATCGAAGCGTTTACAGCGGCGAGAGTGTCGCAAAAATGTTCGCACTCCTATTGATATTTGCACCCAGTGAGAGCTTTGCGAATTGGGGAAGTCCATGCGCCTTCCAGCTGATGAAGGTTCAACTCTGTATTATCTGGGCGCGCTCGACCTACTACAAACTGCGGGTGCCGGGTTGGTTGAGTGGTGAAATGGCGTTCAAAGTTCTCGCGACAAGTCACGCGTCGATTGCTCCACGGGTTATCGCCAAAATTCTTTCGATAAATGCGGTATCGAAAGTTTCAAGTTGGAGCGTTCTAGCAATTCAGTCCTCGGCGCCGGTTCTGCTGTGGTTTAAAGAGACGTCGCTACCGATGATCTTACTCTGCGCATCCATGCACCTGGGCATGCAGATGTTCATGAGCATTGGATTTTTCCAAGCCTACATGATCACAGGATTGCTGCTGTTCCTTCCGGAACAGGCAGCGGATCACATTTTCGCTTTGCTCGGCTTAGGATAGTTTAGCCGTCGTGCTGGGGACCGCTAGGCACGGGCGCGGTGTTGCGAGCTGATGCAGCCGCATTCTTAGCGTCGGCCGCCTTCTTCGCAGCCGCTGCTTTGGGATCGATCTTCCCTTTAACAGCCGAGCCAGCCACAGCAGACGCCGACGCTGAGGCGCCGCCAGAATCAACTGCGTCGTTGGACTGGTTAGATCCATTCTGCTGAGTCGATTTCGGATTGCCCGCGCCGACCTTTGGAGCCGTCTTGGGTGTCGTTGGAGCACCGCTGCTCATCCATCCGCCACCGCTGCTTGCTGCTGACGAACCAGAACCCGTCGTCGCAACGTTCGAACCAGCAGAGGCCCCGCCGCCTGCAGGTGCACCTTGCGCCGCCGGTGCCGCCTTAGCCTTGGTTTCGACCTTTTTAGCGGCAGTAGTTTTTGTTTTTGCAGCGGCCATGTGTTGTCTCCAAATTCGTTCAAACCGTTTAGTGTTCGATCTGATTAGCTTATCGGCAAACGTTCCATCGGCTCAATATGCGATCATAATTATTGTTAAGGACATTGAGGCGCGTTTCAAAACGAAACTATCCCACCCAGACCTTACGAGAAGTAGAGAGTGACCCAATTTGAGAATTTCTGCAGATCTTTTCCGGTCAGAAGCTTGATGCGAGAGGGGTCAATTATCTCGACCTCGTAAGTAAACTGCCCGATAGAACACGAAATATCGACTTTTGATCGCCCACGAAATGGCATTGGCAGAGGTCGACTAAGAATCATATCTGCTTTCCATATTCCAATGAGCTCAACCGACACGGTGGTTTTACCGTCTACGAAGCGAACCTTAATTGGCGGCGGAGGCGCCGATTTACCTGCGGCAAGTTGGAAGATACGCGTTGTTTCAGAAACGTCATCGTCGATGACTGTTTTGTCGAAGTCCGGGAACTCAGAAGCATCCGGAGCCGGCACTCGAGGCCCAGGTACTCGAGGCGCCGCTCTTTTCGGAACAGCTGTGGACTTGAGAGGAATTCGTTGCGGTGTCTTACTGGACGTTTTCAAAACGCCTTTGACGGGTGCTTTCGCTTTCCCTTTAACCGCAGGTTTCAACGAAGAGCTCACAGTGGCGGGAAGTTTCTTTGCGACTGGTTTCGGAGTCTTAAGTTTTGCGGGCGGATGAAAGGGAACATCGAAATTAAACATCGTGGTTGCCTTCGCCCACGTCGCCATACCTTGACGCCAGACCATGGCTCCAACTCGTTCGCTAGCCGATAGTACCGAGTAGGCAAACCGAATTTCATCCGCGCTGAGTCCGTGAATCTTCGTTCCAGTTCCTGTGATTATTAGCGACCATTCGGGTTTTTTGAATTCTGGCATAGGAGAAACCTCAGATCTGACCAACGTCGCGCTTCGGGGATACGTTTTGCGTCGGGCGCTTTCAGAAGGGTATTCTTGATTAGATATTCGGTAAACATATTCCTAGCAAGGGTCTTGGATCACAATGGCAGACGCGTTCGAAAAACATTTGTGGGCACTTCGCAGATCTCAAGATGGTCGAATCTGGAGCGGACTTTTTTTTCGACATGTAGCCGTGATCACCGTTCTGAGGGAAGCAACGAACTTAAAGGGATGGGAAGTTTATCGTGCCGGATACAAATCCTGGCTGCCGCTAACTTCGGTTCTGGACGAATTCGTCGATATTAAGAAACGGCTGAAGGCCGCGCCGCCCGGTGTGCCAGTGTTGCCCCGACCGAGACCCAAGAAGTGAAAATCGTTGTTTTGTTCTGGCTAAGCGTGTTTCTAGGATCGCCAGTACACGCGCAGCCGCAAGACGCTCCACCGGAAACCCGTGGTCTTCGGTACGATGTTTTTTTAAAGTCGCTTAAAGAGCGGTTCGAAAAATCAGCGACGCGCCTAAATGCTGATCGGGTCGCAAAGGTCAGCGAACTTTCTGTGTCGGCGTTGAAGGAAGAAAGTCCTTGGTCAATTCAATCGCGAATTCAGGCAATGCCGTTCGCAACCTCGTCTGACACAGGTCTCAACCATACTGGTACGACAGAGCTTGCATATCGAACAAGGTCTGGCACCGAGGCTACTTTTGGTGGGACGGCAATCGTGTACTCGAAGCCCAGCGCTATTCGGCGAAGTACAGTCACTGCGTACGCAACCTATGGTCGCGACGTCATCGGCGGCGGGCGCGAAAGCCTGCTGAACCTTGAGGCCGAAGTTCAGCAGATGAACACTCAGAACGCTGTATTAGATTCGAACAAGCGCCTTCTGGATCAACGCATTTCGATAGTAGAACGTGCGACAATCTTGTTTGCTGATCACTGCAAACTTTCGGATCTGCGCCGGATTACAGAGGGGATTCAGCTGAGTCTCGAAACGGGGAGACAAAAATTTGCGACGAAGACTGGTACGGCCAAGGAATATTTGATTCTCAAAGAGGTGGCCAACACGTTCCTTCAACAGATCGAGAATATGCGCCAACGAATTTCCGAAACTGAGTATATGCTTTCGCGAATCGATGAGTCGATTGGTGAAAGTGCTAGGGAACTCACAACCTCTGGCGCCGATTGCAGCTCGGCCGAACCTTCTGCGTTGAAAGTTAAATCGCCGTCTCTCGAAAGTTTGCGATCGATGGCTGATCGGCTTCCGATCGCTACGGAATTGAACTTACAGAAGCAAATCAGTATAAAGGACCTGCGCATAGCCAAAGCCGTTCGACGCGCGAAACTAGTTCCTTTTATTGGGGTTGAGTCGCAAACGAATTTAAATACGAGCTCAGAGTCTACTCAGGGACTCATCGTGGGCATAAATTTTCGGTATGAGTTTCCAGGCGGCGATAACACGATGAATGAGAGATCGATTCTTGAAAGAACGAATCTAGCTCAATCGCGTCTTCGCGTTCAAATGAACGACAGCTTATACATGTTTCGCGGCATCTACCGAGAGCTCGAACAGCAAACAACGATTTTGGGAATGGTTGACGCGAGTATCGTAAACTCGCGAAGACTTTTGAAGTTGTTGGATACTCAGCAAGCAATCGGCATTGCCGATGCCACTTCGGCGAGTTCTGCGTATTTGAATTATGCGGAAGGTTTGATTGCCCGGCGCGAAGTGTGGCGAAATACGCAGACAAGTCTAGAGAAGATCGCGATTTACAAGGCGCTTGAAGCCCCGGCGGAATAGTCTGAACCTTCAATTCATGTTTACGCGCCTACAGAACAGCTCGTAGTACCGGCCGCGCTGCTGAATGAGCTTCGAGTGATGTCCTTGCTCAACTAATCGGCCCTCCTCGAAAACAAAAACTCGGTCTGCAATCGAAGCCAGATTGAGCCGATGGGTGATTATAATAATTGTTCGGCCGGCGAATTTTCGACGGATTTGTCTGAGGACTCGATCTTCCGAGATCGAGTCCAAGTGACTCGTGGCCTCGTCGAGAACTAGAATTTCTGGAGCATTGAAAACGGTGCGCGCGATCCGTATTTTTTGCTGCTGCCCCTCGGAGAGACCGCAGCCCTCGGCACCGAGATTGGTGGAATAAGCCTTTGGCAGCTTCGCGACAAATTCATCCGCATCGGCAATCTTTGCTGCCTCGAGCACTGCATCGATTTGTGGATCAGTTTTACCGAACGCAATATTTTCGAGGATTGAGCCCGTGAAGAGTGCACCTTCTTGATCGACGACACCGACCGTTTTCCGCAATGTTGATTTTGGTATTGTTAATGTATCGCTGTTTCCTAAAAGGATTCGACCCTCAGTTGGTTCGATGGCTCCGTTGATGAGTGCCGTCAATGTCGTCTTGCCCGAGCCGCTGGCTCCGACGACCGCGACAATTTCGCCCGGTTGGATTGTGAACGAGAGGCGCTTCAGGGCGAGCGGGGTCGGCTCGGGGCAATAACGAAACGAGACATTTTCAAACGTCACGACCGGCGATGTTACGGCCGCATCTGCGTCGGTCGGTGCCGGCGCTTTTTCGGACGAAGTCTCGGTCTGTAATGTGAACAGAGAATCAAGTCGGGACAAATGAACTTGAAGTTGGGGAATGCGATAAAGGCATTGCAGGATTTCCCAGATGGGATCTGCAATGTAGCTGGTCAGAAGTATTGTTGCGACGATTTGGCCGATCGAGACTTCATTACGGAAGTAAAGTTGCGCGCCAATAAAGAGTAAGACCAAGCGAGTGGCGTTTGCACACATGAAGTGAATACAGCCGAAGATTCCATCGTAAATTGCCAATCTGTAATTCGTGCGGTTCAACTCTACAAATTCAGCTTCCCATCGCCATCGAGCAGACAACGTTCCGCTCGAGCCCTGTAGGGTTCCCCAAGAATCCATATGCTCAAGCTGAAGGTTTTTTTTCCGCTGCTCAATCAAGGCAGCGCGAACATTCAGATTTCGAACCTGCGCACCCACAAAAATAATCCCGATCAGTTGGATTGGAACAAAGATGATTGCGCCAATAGCCAGATCGGGATGATAAAGCGCGAGAACCGCAAGGCACGCCATGACGGAAACCAGTCGAAGCGCATTTTGAAGAAACAGATCTTCAAAGGCTGTTTTCACTTCGCGCGTTTCATCATGCCGCGCCAATAAATCGCCGGGCCGGAAACGACCGAAGCTCGAAATAGGCAGGCGGACGATTTTAGCCATGAAGACACTTGTGAAGAATGCTTGCGCCGAAGCGTCGGCTCGAAGGGCTAAATTGGACTCAATCCACGAGAGAATACTGGATGAGACATTCAGCAAAAACATGCCGGCGATGACCGGCCAAATGAGGGCTTCAGCTCGCGCTAAAAGCACGCGATCGAACGTAAACTGCTGCAGGACCGGGAGCGCAAGGCTGAGTAAAAAGCCCAGTATCCCGGCAAGGAAAATCAAAAAGTACGAGTAGTAATTCCCTCGGAACACGGCGAAGTAGTGATAAACGGGAAGCCGGGCGTCCTTCGTCGCGACAGTGCCTTCGAGTGGGGCCGCAAGCAGCGCCTCGTCGCTCCAGTTCCCGCGAAAATCTGAAGTCGACACTTCAATGGTCCGTCCGACTGAGGGGTCAGCGATTTTAACAAACCGGTTGTCGCCTTCGACGAAAACGACGTAACGCCCGTTGAACTGAAGAATGACGGGGAAGCCGAAGCTAACAAGCTCGGCAAAATTAGTTTTTCGAATCTTCGCCGCGAAACCGATTCTGCGAAAGCCAACTTGCATCCCTTTGAGTGGGTTCTCATCTTTTAATCGGGGAAGTTGCCGATCGACGAAGGTCACGCTGAACGGGTGCCCGTAATGCTTGGCAATTGTTGCGATACAAACCGCGCTCGAACTTGAACTGTCGTGCTGTGGCGCGAGCGTCAGACCAAAAAAGTACTTGCGGAGCTCTGCGAACAGGCTCGGCTGCGTTGTCCGGCCGGCAAGTCGAACCGGTTCGGGCAATGGCGCAGTCGCACTTATTGGTTGATCCTTCAGATCGCGCCGGATCAGTGTTTTTTCCGCACTGTCCCGTTCGGACGAAAAAATCGATGAGTCGAACATTTGCAAGAAGTGAGTGAGCTCGTCTTTAAACTGGAGTTTCTCGATAGCAGACAATGAAATGGTCCAGGCAGATCCGTTGGAATCTGCATCTATGACAATTTTCGAGGAATTGAGATCGAGAAGGCACGCGTCGCCGGCGGGAAACGTCGCGATAGGCAACCGACGACCATCCATGAGGGCGAGGACTCGGATGGCCCCGTCACTCACAACTAAAAAGACCTTGTGGCCCCAGTCGCTAAAAATGGACTCGAATGAATCCGTTCGAAGCGACGCGATAAGTTCAAGCTGCGCACGTTCCGGCACACAGAATATGCGCATATCGCGGCGAAGCTTTTGTAGTTCGACATTCAGGGCAACCCGCGAGAGCGCAGTCATTAATACCGGATCGGAATTTAGAAACGACTGCATTCGAGTCCACGAAATGCGTAGGACCTTACTCGGTTTAACTGCAACCCAGTCGTGTATCCAGTCCGCCCGCTTTCCGATAAGCGAAGCTAGTTCAAGTGATTGTCCGACACGGGTTCGGTCTCCCACACCTGGAGAAGCAGTTCGTGTTCGGCTTTCAATTTCTCCGTCGAGGACCATGAAGAAGTCTCGCGGCGGTGTTGCGCGCGTGATCTTTTCACCTGACGCAATTTCCAGGATTTCACCCTCTTGAAAAATCGCGTCGATTCCGTCTGCCGAAAAGTTTGCAAGTAGCGACCGGACAATGACTGATTTATAGATTTCGGATGGCCTCATCAATCAGCTCCGACAGCTCGTCGATAGAGTTGAGAGTATTCACCGTTCTTCTTTAAAAGCGTGCTGTGGTTACCTTGCTCAACTAAAATGCCAGCTTTCAGCACCAAAATCTTGTCAGCGCTACGCGCCGCCGAGAGATGATGGGCGACTAGAATCACTGTTTTGTTTTTCATAAGGGCGTTTAGATTATCTGTAATCAACTGTTGAGCGACCGGGTCGAGGTGCGCTGTCGACTCGTCGATAATTAAAACTTTTGGCCGTTGGTAAAGTGCACGAGCCAGGGCGATTTGCTGTTTTTGACCCACCGACAGGCCTGCCGATTGGGATGAAATCATGAAGTCGAATCCGCCGGGCAACGAATCGATCAACGTGTTCAGACCGGCCTCTTTGGCGGCGGTCAAGGCGCGGTTATAGTCGGGTGTATCGTCACCGAACGCGATGTTCGCCATGATTGAACCGGTGAAAAGCGCAGGCGTTTGTTCGACGAGAATTATTTGCTCTCGCAGGCTGGTCCCCGAGATAATGCGCGAGTCGACATCGTCGAAATAAATTTTGCCCGGAGAAGCGCGCAATCGCGCTGCCAGCAATCTTGCAAGGGTCGATTTTCCAGAACCCGTTTCTCCTACGATGACAACGACGTCGCCTCGATTGATGGAAAACGAAATATCGCTGACTGCTGGACTTACGCGGTCTGTGTAACGGAAGCTCACGCGCTCGAAGCGAATGCGCCCATCGATTGCTATCGCCTTCGAGGTCGCGCCTGTTTCATGACTGTAGTCTAAATCAGGTCGAATCATTCCTCCGACAAGTCGGTAGATCGGCTCTACAATGGTTTGCGTGCTCAACAGTTTTACGAGGTTGGTGACGGGGCCGATCATCATTCCAACATAAAAAATCAACGCCATTACACTTCCGGGTGAAAGCGATCCGTCCATAAATCCACGCATCGACACGAGAAGCGATAAGCAGATTGCGGTGATAGCTAAGCCGCCGATTAAGGCGTCGATGCCAAACCATCGTCCCGACATCGAGGTTTGCAAGTTGAGAGTATCAAAAGCTGCTGTTTCGATTTTTTCGCGCATAGACCGTTCTGCACCAAGAAACTTAACGGTCAAAAAACCTCTCAGGAATTCAGCCATTCGAGTTTGAAATTCGCGTTTCAGTTCTGTTGCGCCCATTGCTTCGCGTGCACTTCCTTTAAGGATTTTCAGCGCGACGATGAGGCTGGCGCCGACAAAAACCGTCATGATGAGTCCAACCTTCCAAGCGAGGAAGTAGAGTACGATCAGGATCACAGACGTGTTCGTGATCAAGGTCGACGTGGCAACTCGACTCTCCATAAGCACGGACGTTAGATATTCGATTTGCTGCGTCCGAACGCTTGCGTCGCTCGAACGTAGGTCGGCGAAATGCGTCGCCGGAAGTTGCAGAAATTGTCGATAGAGAGTCGAGCCCAGTCGGAAAAAGATTCTTCCGCGAAGGTCTTGATCAATAACATGATCTGCAAAGCGCGTGAGCCCCTGAAAAGTGAGAAGCCCGGCAAAACCAAATAAGTATTGTTTAAAAACCGACGGGTCTCGAGAAATAAGCACTTCGTCAATAAACTGATGCAATAAGATCGGAAAGAGCATTGCTAGCGAAAATCCGAATATATTCAGTAAAGCCTGATTTCGGAACACCGAGCTAAATTCGTCGAGCAGAAATTTCATCGCGGCGAAGCCCAATTGATCGGGGCGGTTTGCAAACCCACGGCGCTGACCCTCGCGAGCGGCCTCGTCGAAAGGAGACTGCATCACTTCGATTAATCGATGATTCCAAGATTTTTCAAAACTACTGCGCGAAATTTTTAAAATTCCCATGTGGGCATCGAGAACGGTGACGGACGCCAGGCTTTTTTTCAAGAGTATGACGGGACGTCCAGAGAGAAATAGAACTGCAGGTACAATTTGGCGGCCGAGCTGTCCGAACTCGCAAGCTAGTCCGCGAGTTATGTAGCCTGATCGTTCTATGATTTCTGCAAAAGGCACCATCGACAGCGACTCTGCGCTCTGTACCTGCGTTTCAATATTGCTGACGTTTACCTCGTCTCCGAGAAGTCGAGCCAGATTCGAAATCGTCGCAGCCGTGTGTCCAACGGTCTTCTTGTCGATCAAAATTGTTTTCGGGTCTACACCTTGAAAATAGCTGCTCAGCTTAGAAATCGAGATCGGCTTGCCTTTGATGGGACGAATGTTATTCAGCCGTTCCTTTGAAGAGTCGAAGAACGCAAAGTCCGGCGACCAAATCCCTTTTTCATCGAAAAGAGCTTGTTCCGTGGGGTCGAGCGGATCCGCATTGTTGGCAAGCTCCAGAGTTTGGGTATACACATCGGTTTGAGCAACAATTTCGATGTTCGCTTTTTCGGGATGCAAGAGGAACCAGCTGCCCGCTTCGAGCGGGTATTCGGTGCTCGTTGCATCTTCAGAATCTTTCCTGCGAATAACGAGCTGTCCGCTTTGAATGAAGACAATCGACGGCTTTTGAACGTTAAGCTTTTTTCTTCTTGGCAATCCGTTCGGCTCAAGATTCAGCGCGTGCAATCGTGATACGACCACGTCGACCGTGAGCTTACGCTGCAAAAGAAATGTAACAAACCTTTCAACGGCCACGGAGGACGCAATAGCAGAGAGACTTCGTCGCAGCTTCGGCTTACCCACCGTGAGATCCAGAATCAGTTTTTTCGGCAATAGCACGAGGGCCGACTTCGATTCAGTTTCGATCGAAAATGGATAGCCTTTTCCATCTAACATATCTCGCAGCGCAATCGGTCTGAGTGGCGCAGATCGCTCGAGCATGTTTTCTTCGCCGATTCGACCGGTGGTAAAAACTAAACGCACACTTGCGTCGAGTGGAATTATCAGATTGTCGATAACTTCATCCTGTCGAACGATGCGGGTGCGCGGGGAATATACCTGCAGGCGTCCAGCTGAATGAATATCTGCGGCCAACTCTGGCACAAGCCTAACGAGCGCCGTGGACATCAGTGATTCTAACTGATGTGTGTAATCTGTCTCGGTCATTGTCCGACTCGTATTTCGCTCTGAATCTGGAACAAGGCCCGGTATGTTGCAAGCAGGAGGGATTCGTATTTCGTTATAATCCTGCCTCGCAGCGTCATGCCGATAAGAAAGGGTTTGCGCTCTTTACCGATCGTCAGAAATTGTTGATCGAGCGAAGCGCTTACAACAAAACGAGACTTGGTGCTGTCGGTCACGTTGTCGTCGGAGCGCGCGATAGAAACGATTTTCCCACTGACAGTTCCAAAATCAAACTCGGGCAACGCGTCGATGGCGATCTGAACGGGCATTCCTGGTTGAACCTTCGAGATATCTTTGTTTTCGACCTCTAGTTCGGCAATGAGGCTTGAGCCGATCGGAACTATCTCGAGCAAGACCTCTCCCGATTGAAGCAGCTCGCCCGGGCCTTTCACTTTCAGATTGGAAACGACTCCGGCGAATGGCGCAGTAATCGTTAACACCGAACCAAGGTAACCCAATCGATTCGAAAGTTCGGTGATTCGAGCCTGCAATTGGTTTCGAAGGCCGGCCATGCGAATACTCGAGCGCTGTGTTCTTTCGTTGATTCTGGTTTGATTTGTCGTGATCTCGGTGGTCATCGCTTCGACTTCTTTAGCCAGAAGTTTTTCAGAGCGACGTTTCTTAATCTCTGCTAGTTTCAACTGCGCATTCTTGATTTGCATACGGTTGTCCGCCGTAAGTTCGTAGATCGCTCGGTGTTCGTCGTACGCGGTCGAGAGTTCACGCAACAGATCTTGTACGGGAGAAATCACCGCTTGAATTTCGCCCTTAGCTTCGATGCGAAGGTAGATGTCGGTAACATTTCGAATCAGCTCTGGGCACTGAGTACACGATGCGCCGTAGACGACCCGTATGGCGCTGAGCTTATTCACGTACTCGCGAAAAGTAAGAAGATCTTTCGCGCTAAGGTTCTCGGACGAGCGCACCAAAATTTGTCCCGCCCGAACAACTTGGTTTTCCGCCACGGACAATTCAGCAACAGTCATTTTGCTGGGTGATCGGATTGGAACAGACTTTTTTTCGCTGGTTAAAACTCCTTGAGCCTCGATTGTTATAGCGATTTGAACGACTAAACTGTACGCAACACTTGCGAGCAACAGTGCGAGGAGAAAATAAATAATGAGCTGAGACATCAGGTGATGGGGTTGCCGCGAGAACTGGACGGCGGCCCAGGAGACTTGCGACGCAGGAAACTTGGTGCGTTCTAATTGCGGATCCGGTCTCGTCGCCATAGCAGTTAGAATAAAGATCGCGGAGCCGGCGGCCAAGGTACGTTTCATTTACTGGCCCATTGCTTAGAACATGTGAAGCCCGGGTCATCGCCCGACTTTCGTCGGGTGACGAGCCTAGAAGCCAAACTTCTTTTTTAGATCCTCGACAGCCTTGCCAGCTTCGTCCTGAAGCTTTGATTTCTGCCCGCTCAGAGCCTTGTTCTTTTCTTTTTCCAGGTTTGCTTTCAGGCCGTTGACGGCGCCTTCTTTGCCTTGAAGAACTTTGGTGATGTCTCCTGAGCTTGAAGCGAATTCACCTAGCAGTTTGTTTTTCTCTTTGCCGATGACGTCGTCGATCATCGCCTGAAGTTTTGCTTTCGCTTCATTAATTTTCACCTGCAGTTGCTTCTCGAAACCATTTTGCAATTCGCGACCGAGGTTTGATTCAAAATCGAACTGAAGACTTGTCCAGCTGCCCTTGATTCCGGCGTCCAGAGTGACTTTTGGGAGGCCCAGGACGATCGCCTTCAGAATCTCGTCGACCATCGGCGCTTTGGCCGAAACATCGTAAGAGATTTTGTCAAAAGTGCTTTGGATCGTCATGGCGACCATCTGATCTTTGAGCTCGATTTTCGCGCGTGTTGAACCGGTTGCTTGCTTGAATCCCAGCTGAACTTCTTCACTCTGAATCAATTTTTGCTCGGTGATCGGGTAACTGCCGACACTGATTTCAAGGGATTCGACAGGACTCTCGGTTCTGTGATCGATCGTGACCAAACCTTTAACGTCTTCAATCTTAGAGGACGGAAAACGTCCTTTGAACGACAGTGTCAGCGGAAGTCCAAGCATTGGCTGGTCGTCGGTGACGTTGTTAAGTTCGCCCGTCATATCGCCAGAGGGTCCATCGAGAGTCTCCTTCGACGAAAGTGTCGCCTTTTTTAACCAAAAAAGTGGATAGGCTTTCGGGCGGCCAAATTTGTAGTTCTTGCCGGTGATTCGTTCTTGCGGTTTTGGTTTTTCGAATTCGGCTTTTTCTTCCGCAGATTTTTTTGGCGGCATGAACTGGCGGGCTTTGGTCATGTACTTCTCGGCTTGGCGTACCCGAGAAAGGATCAACGGCCCGAACACGGATTTCGCGATAGAGCCGGCATCAAGCGAAGGAATTTTAAGCCGCGCTTGCAGATCTTTGATGTCATTGTCGACGAAACTTTTCAGCTGGTCGAAACTTGTCTGCATCGCTTTCATTTCGGAACCAACAGCAGCGCTCGTGCTCTGAACTTCTTTAGCTTTGGCGTCTACGTCTTTTACGAGAGCGTCCATTTGCTGGATGGATTGTTGGACTTCCATAGGATTCGTAAAACCATCGAGTTTGATCGCCTTGCCGCGCTTTTCGAAATTTTGGATTTCTTCATTCTTCGGAAGCTTTGCGATGCGGTCGTTCCACTCGGCCTGTTTCTTTTTGAGTTCCGCTTCGAGCTCTTTGATTCGCTGGGAACTTTTCAGTTCATCACCGATGGACGTCAATTGCTTCGCCGGGTCAGCTCCCTGTAGAAGAGCGGCCGCATCGCCGAGCACGTTTTGGCTAAACTGTTTTTCCGCGTTAGCCATCGCTTCTTCTTTGAGTTTCTGAAACTTTGAATCACCCGGTGGATCAGGAGGAAGTACGCGACCTGGCCTCTTGCGAACAGTTCCGACGCGAATGTCGAGGATGCT
>JAYSST010000089.1:0-4853 GCA_043720435.1 Bdellovibrionales bacterium | reverse complement strand
ACGACGGAGCAAGGATCGGCATGTTCTTGTAGATAACTGTAACGTCTTTTGAATTTTTCAAAACTTCATTGATGGTCTCGCCTTGTTTCGTGCAATGGCCGCAATTGAAATCAAAGAAGTAAGCGATCTTTATTTTACCAGTACCAGTTGACGGACTTCCCGCGTTTTCAAAAAGTTCTTTCGCGTACTGCTTCACCATTTCTGGCTTTGGCTGATTGTCTTCCTGCTGTTTACGCTGAAAATTTTGAAGAGCCTTGATGATCGTCTCTGGATTTTTTTCGACCCACGCTTCGATCTGTTTATCGTTAGGTCCGCAACCGGTAACAGCCGCGAACAAAAGGCCAATGACTACAGCACGCAAAATCATGAAATCTCCTTGTATGTAACTTCGCTTTGTATTTCGACACGTGGGACTCTCGGGGTCAACCGAAGCCCTGTCGATCAGCTTTCTAGAGAAGCCAGTTAACGAATCATTATGTAACACAGGCTAGGAAATCGGATATTTGACGGCATTTTTGACGAGCTTTCGCTCGAGTGCACCGGCGAGATTGATACCGTGACGTTGCGAGATTCGAAGTAAAAAGAAAAATACGTCCGCCATCTCATCCTCGACAGCCATGCGCCCATCTGGCGAATCGACAAATTTCTGACTTTCGTCATCTGTCAAAAAACGGAAAGGCTCGACTAATTCGGAGGCTTCGGTGACAGCGCCAATCGCAAGATTCTTGATCGAGTGAAATGATCCCCAGTTCCGCGCTTCGCAAAAAGCCCGAACTTGTTCTTCAAGGTCTGCAATATTTCTGCTCATTGCCGGAAGTTAATAATCGGAAGTAGCCGTCGACACAATCACTAGATTGTCTATCTTCAGTAGATCGTCCGGGGTTGTTGCTGCCGCTAGGCTCACAGCAAGCGCTTCTACCGACTCGGGCGCAATCGTCTGCGAAAAGAGAATCTGCCGCCAGAGCATCAACTCAGATTTCGAGATGTCCGAACGATCCGCAATTCCCGTATTGGTCAGAGGCTCAGTAACCTGCCCTGATTTTACTCGCTCCCAGCCGATTTCAACCAATTGTGCGACATTCGCTTGTCGAACAAACTTGAGCCAACCGGTGACAAGCCGCACGCGCTCTGAGACCGCTTCCTGCGAAGCGAAACTAAGCAGTGCGGTCTTTGTCATGCCGGATGGTTGCACGTCAGGTGCGCCGGCGTGTGATGTTTGCGTACCGTTTCCTTCGAGCACGTTGGAAGAAGGCGGGAGCGTCGCTTCGCCCGTTGCCTGCAAGATCAAACCTGCGCCTTGCGAGTCTGTACGTGCCTGCATCGACGGTGAGCATCCAGTTAAGAACAGACTTAACAGAAAGATGCTGATGAAGAATGCTTCATAGGCTCGCTCGGTTCTTTTTTCTCGAACAGAGCCGCGGATTGTCACATTCGAGGTTTGTCGAACTTTCATGTCCGCATTCGATCGCGACGCGTTTCCTGACGTCGAATCAGATGTTTGGCTAACTTTGCTATGTAAATACTGACTTTGAGCTCTCATTTTTTACCAACCGCATTGATCATCTGAGCCTCCAATATCGGGCTCGACACAGATCTATAGCGATTCGCGAGCCACAGTGGATTGCCCTAGCAGAATGTTAAGATCCCATACGTTTTTGAATGCGGGGAATCCATTCGGCTGCCATGTCGGCGCGTCCCACAGCCAGGAAGCCGTCGTTGCGCCAGAGCGGTTTTCCATAGGTAAGCGGCTGCCCGTTCTCAAGAGAATAAAGACCGCCGCCTGCGATTTCCAGCAGCAACTGCCCAGCAGCGGTGTCCCACTCGGCCGTTGGCCCGAAGCGCGGATACGCATCGAACGAGCCCTCGGCGATGCGCGCGAATTTCAAGGCTGATCCCATTCGCGTGATTTCACTGACATCCCAAAACTTGTAGAGCGCGTTCATTCGATCGCTTGGCATAGACCTGCTGCCAAGTATTCGCAGCTTTCGGTCAGTTTCCACCTGAACTTCGACTTCACCCGGCAGATCTACTTCTTCGCCGTGCATTCGTTTCGTCAGCGGTGTGTCGCGACTTCCCCACCAAGTGGTTTCAAACGTCGGATCTGCTATACAGCCGAAGAATGGAGTCACCGTATTTTCAAATACGCGCATCAAAGCCAGCGACACTGCAAACGTCGTTTCGCCTGCTAAAAAATCTCGAGTACCGTCGAGCGGATCCGCAAGCCAGAAAAATGGCGAATCCAAAACCGAGCGAAGATCTGGTACGCCTGCGGGGTCTTCCTCAGAAATAATCGGGAAGGGCGAACATTTGCGTAGGTGTACGACCAACTCGTCATGTGCAGCCTGATCCGCAGCCGAGACCGGGCTTCCGTCGGTCTTTTCACGACTATCTAGACTCTGTGAACCGTTTTCCGCGACGACATCAGTGATCGCTTTGCCAGCATATTCAACGGCGAGCACAGCGCTTTCATAGAAGCGATCGAGGTTTCCGACTTCGCTCATGAGAGCGCTCTGGCCTTCGGTTGTTTGAAATCCATGTGGCATGGCCCGAAGAATGCTCCTATTTGTGTGTCTTTTCAATCACTTACGAATGGTCGTCATAAACTCGAGAATGGAAACTGGATTTCCTTCCCTTCACTTAGTTTCTCGTGCTAATTCATCGGTTCGCATTTTTACTTCAGGAGCATTTCTCATGGCTAAAAAAGGCAAAGTTCGTATCATCACTATTGAGTGCACTGAAGCTCGTAAAGAGGGAAAATCTCCTTCTCGTTACACGACGACTAAGAACACTCAGACGCACCCAGAGCGTCTCGAGAAAAAGAAGTACAACCCGACTTTGAAACGTCACACAGTTCATCGCGAACTGAAGTAACGTCACCGTTCTTCGACGCAGATGAAAGCCTAGCAACTCACAGCCGAGTGCTAGGCTTTTTCATTGTAACCCTCGGCCAGCTTATGCCGACTGGACTGCCGACGCAGTTAACCGCGTGTTAACTTTTTCTATATGGCAGCGATAGATCAACTTTTCGGGATGATGATTAAAGAAGGCGCGTCGGACCTACACTTGTCAGCCACCTACCCACCGTTTTTTCGCCTTCACGGACACATGATTCGATTGAACGTACCGCCGCTGGCTCCGCAGGCTGCCGAAAAACTCGTCTATTCGACGATGACCGACGAGCAAATCAAAACCTTCAAACGAAAATTAGAGCTCGATTGGAGTTACAAAGTTGAAGGCGTCGGTCGCTTTCGCGCGAACGCATTTATCCAGTACGGCGGCATCGGCGCCGTCTACCGATTCGTGCAAGAACACATTCGTACACTCGAAGAACTCGCACTTCCCGAATCGTTAAGATTTCTCGCAGACAATGTTCGCGGACTTGTTCTAGTTACCGGCCCGACAGGTTCGGGGAAATCAACCACGTTGGCCGCACTAATTTCGCACATCAACAATACTCGCAAAGAACATATCATCACGATCGAAGATCCTATCGAATACGTTCACAAGGGACGCAACTGCCTGATCAACCAACGCGAAATCGGGCCACACACAAAATCTTTTGCTGGAGCGCTTCGAGCCGCGCTTCGCGAAGACCCCGACGTCATCATGGTTGGCGAGATGCGCGACCATAAGACAATGTCGCTTGCACTTACGGCTGCAGAAACCGGACATCTCGTGTTCGCAACTCTTCATACGAACAATGCGGCAAAGTCGATTGATCGTATTGTCGATTCATTTCCGCCCGAACAACAACCCCAAGTTCGAGTGATGATGTCCGAAAGTTTACTGGGAATTGTTGCGCAAACACTGCTCCCGCGTGCGGACCAGGCGGGAATGGTGCCGGCGATGGAAGTTATGATCGCGACTCCACCTATTCGGAACTTGATTCGCGAAAACAAAGGATTTCAAATACCCTCAGTGATGCAAACGAACGCACGTCATGGAATGATGACGTACGAGGCTTCGGTGAAAATTCTCGTTCAGAGCGGAATTATTTCGCAGGCGACAGCGTCTAATTTTCTACAGACCGCTTCTGCGTAAAAGCGTTAGGGTTGTTTAATGTCAGACGTTAAAAAGTCCGCAAGTGAAGAACCCGATCGCTGGTTCCTTGAGGTAAAAGGACAAGTCACCGGTCCGTTTTTCGGCATCAAGATTCTCGAACGTCTGCTCAAAGATGAAGTCTTAGTCCTTCACCGCGTGTCACGAGATCGACAAAACTGGAAAGCCATCTGCAACACGCCGTTTTTTGAAGAACTGGTTGGCGAACGGATCCGCGCTTATTCGGGCGAATCAAGTGGCGTCGGACAGATGAAACCCGGCGGTGATCATGAAGAGTTCGAAGTCAGCGAAATTTTTGGCCTCCATGGGGCGACCGACGGAATCACCGAACAGCTTGAGCACGCTCGTCAACTCGAAGAGTTGACAGCAAACATTCAGAAACTAAATTGGCTGCGGAAAGAGATCATTCACAATCGCAAAACTGTTTTCGTAGAAAAAGAAGACATCAAAGACGAAGTTCACCCCGAAGATCAGAACGTCTTCGTGCCGCTCGCACCGAAGAAAACGAAGTGGCAAGAACTCTTCAAGACCCCGAATCCCGTATACCGAAAACGAATGTTTATTCTTTTAGGTGTTATCGTTGTCGGACTTTCCCTCACGCAAGGCTATTCCTTCTTCACTTCACTTGGTGCGAGTGCCGAAGACAAAGCGAAACTGAAAGCTGCAACGGATGCGCAAGCGTCTGGTGATTATGCGAAAGCGATCGCCGCGTTCAAAGGAATTAAAGGTTCAAGTCTTGCGGACGCAAATTTCGCAAGCGCAAAACAACTGCTTGATCTCGCTGACGCTCACAT
>JAYSST010000088.1:0-4869 GCA_043720435.1 Bdellovibrionales bacterium | reverse complement strand
AACTCTCACGCAAGAAGAGCGCAAGCCGTTTTCAGGAACCGCACTCGCGGGGATTAAAGTGGATGGTAAATTTCGCGCTGTGTGGACGCCCTATGAGGATCGCGGTGACGCCGGGGTTGCACTTCCCGCGGCCGCGATGAAAACTCTAAATGTGACTGATGGTGATACCGTATCTTGTTCGCCGGTGGCGTAATCTAGACGCAAGGGAGTTATTTTGGCTTTTACCGAGTTCCTAGGCGATTACATCGACGGAAAGTTTGTAAAACCGGATCGGGCGGATGGCGAATTCAAATCCGTTTCTCCGGCGGATCTCAGCGATGTCGTATCGCGACTCGAATACCGACACGATCACATATCGATGGCGACGAAGGCGGCGCGGGCCGCATTTCCGTCTTGGGCGCGCCTGACTCCAGAGAATCGGTATAAAGTTCTGCGAAAATTGAAAGAGGTTTATACGGCACACGCCGACCAGCTTGCGGAAATTATCGCGCGCGAAACTGGAAAACCACTTTGGGACTCGATCGGTGAAACGAAGGCGATGATCGCGAAGATTGACGTTACGATCGATCATTCAATGCGTTTAATTAGAGAAGAACGTTTCCCCAATGTGCTACCTGGCGTTGAAGGTGTGATTACTCACCAAGCGCGAGGCGTAATGGCGGTTCTTGGTCCCTTCAATTTCCCTGGGCATTTGCCGAACGGCCACATCATTCCGGCTCTCGCTACTGGAAACACCGTTGTCTTTAAACCTTCGGAATTAACACCGATGGTGGGTCAACTCATGGCTCAGCTTTTCGAAAAGGCCGAGTTTCCAAAAGGCGTGTTCAACGTCGTCCATGGCGAAGGCGAGACCGGCAAGCGATTAGTGGCGGACGAAAACGTCGACGCCGTCTTGTTCACAGGTTCGTATGAAACCGGTCTTAAAATAAAACAAAAGACAGTCGATCAGTATTGGAAGTTGCTCGCACTCGAGATGGGCGGAAAAAATGCGACGATCGTTTGGGATGATGCCGATCTCAACAAAGCGGTCTACGAGTCGGTCATCGGCGCCTTCATGTCGACGGGGCAACGCTGTTCTTGCACAAGCCGAATCATTTTGCATGATTCAATCGCCGACAAATTTATCGATAAATTTTACGAGACTGCAAAGAAGTTAACGATCGGCCACTGGAAAGAGAATCCTTTCATGGGTCCGCTGATTAATGCGGCGGCCGTTGAGAAGTACGTGCGCTTTCAAGAGATTGCGAGTCGAGAAGGTGCCGAGCGCCTGATGCGCGGCAAGGTTTTAGATAATACGACACACAAAGGCTACTATGTGACTCCGTCGATTTGTGTTGTTGATCGATACAGAGAAGATTCGGTCTATCAAAAATCCGAAATTTTCGGGCCGAACGTCGCGATTTACCGCACACGTGATTTTGGTGAGGCGCTCAAGATTAATTCGAGCACTGGCTTCGGCCTGGTGACCTCTGTTTTCACGAAGCGCCGAGAACTCTATGAGGAAACTCTTTACCGCGGGCGTTCGGGACTCGTGAACTGGAACAGAACAACGAATGGTGCAAGTTCGAAATTGCCGTTCGGAGGTCGTGGAAAATCAGGAAACGATCGTCCTGCGGCCGATTTTGCGGTTCAATACTGCACGGTCCCCGTAGCGAGTCTCGAAGATCCAACACCGTTTGATATGACAGCTGCGCCTCCGGGGCTTTCATTTGAACCGCTTTCGTAAAGGTCCATGATTGAAATCATCGGTTGTTCGGGTTCTGTTTGTTTTACTTATGATCGTCGTAACACTCGCTGGTGTTGCGACGTGGCAGGCGCTGCGTTTTATCAATTCGGCACCAAGCCAAGACGACACGCTTATCGTATTCAACGTAAAGCAGGGTGAAACTTTGCGCGACGTCGCCGCGCGCCTCCAGGATGAAAAGCTGATCACTGATGGACGAAAGTTTCGCGCTTATGTCCGCATTAAATCCCTCGGCAGCAAGGTTCGGGCTGGTGAATACGCATTGAAACGGAACATGGCTCCAGCGGAAATTTTGAAAATTTTGGCTTCGGGGCGAAGCATTGAATACGTCGTAACAGTTTCCGAGGGGCTCAACCGATTCGAGATTGCCGCTATTGTCGACCGACTCGGCATCGGAACCCGCGCCGAATTTCTGCGACTGACCCAAGATCGTGAATTCATCAAAAAAAATCTTGGCGAAGATATTCCGACACTCGAAGGATATCTTTATCCCGAAACTTATTACGTGACCCGAGCCTCGGGTGTTCGCGGTTTGGTCCGCCAGATGACAGCGAAATTCAAAGAGAGCTTTGCGACAGTGCCGATCGCCGCAGGAAGTGACATCGCGGTTCCTCTCAAAAAACATGAGATAGTGACGCTGGCGAGCATCATCGAAAAAGAAACCGGCGCCCCGTCGGAGCGACCGTTGATTAGTTCGGTGTTTCACAATCGAATGCGCAAAGGCATGAAGTTGCAAACAGATCCGACCGTCATTTACGGCGTGTGGGTTCGTTCGGGTGTTTGGAACCGAAATATTTCGAAACAAGATCTTCTCACACCAACGCCGTACAACACTTACGTCATTCCGGGCTTGCCGCCGAGCCCAATCGCGAATCCCGGTTTGCAAGCTTTGATGGCAGCAGTGCGGCCTGCGAAGTCTGAATTTCTATTTTTCGTCTCGCGCAACGATGGAACCCACGTTTTTTCCCGCGACTATGGGCAACACAAAACGGCGGTTGGCGACTACCAGTTGAACCGCAAGGCTCGTGAGGGTAAATCTTGGCGCGATCTTCAAAAAAAGTCTGCGCCTGCGACAAAGTCGCCCGCGGCGAAAACGTCCACTCGCTGAGCCAGGAGTTCCTACATGCGTCTTTTGAATCTTTGCGTCACATCCGTGGCGGCTACGGTTTTAATCGGTACTTTGTTAACAGGCTGCGCTTCTAAGAAGCCGATTGTCGAAACCAAAACGACAACGCCAATGTGGATCGTAGAAAGCAATTTGATTGCACAAGAATACGGTCGCGCGTGGGCCGAAATTATTCCAGAGTCAGGTTCCGGCCTTGGGTACCGTGAATACGATTCGCGCGCTGCTCGGCTTGACGACGAGTTGGAAGGTCGCATTCAAGACTTTCTCGTTGAATGGAAAAAACGCCTGACGGCTCGGTTGGAAACGACCACCGACCGCGAGGTTAAGATCGATATTCGCGTCTTGTTAAATAACATTGATGAATCGCTTCGAGGGAAAGAGCTGTCGGATAAATATGGCGAACTTTCGTTCGATCGCGTCGCCGATTCAGTCTTCTATTCGCTTCGCGATCTTGTTAACGAGCAAAGTCCTGCCGAGCGCAAAAAAGCGGGTGTCGACAGATTTAGACTCTACGTGCGTGGGTTTGCGGACGGCGAAAAGAAATCTCGCCCGCTCGCAGTTCATGCGAAACAACATCTCGAATCCAAGCTAAAGCTTTTCACGAAAAAATCGGGTCCGTCGGGAGGCCGCGTTTTTGCTCCACTCCGAGCAGAAGTGGAAAACTATCTTAAGAACTCTAAGAAGATCGTTGAGGGAATTGAAAGCGTGCTCATCGATTCGGGCCGAGTGGATTGGAAAGAAGATTATGCCGTGTTCAAAACACAGATGTCTTCGTACGACAATTGGGTGCGCACGGTCTTGTTGCCAATGGCGCGCAAGGACCACAAGCTTCCGCCCGAAATTTATGCTCTTGCTCTGAACCGCATGGGCAACCGTCTGACTCCGACCGAGAATCGTGAGATCGCCCGCAAAGCGTTTGCAATTGGACTGGTCGAATATCGCGAAGTCGCGGCGGAAATTGCGAAGCGTGACGGATTGAAGGCTTCGACGCCGAAAGCCGTGTTGACTCATCTTAAGAAAAACGTCGAGACGAATGCAGATAAGATTCGGGATCGATACATTCAGGCACAAGCGGATTTGTCGGCCGATATCGTAAAGCGCGATCTCGTTTCGCTGCCAGTTGCGCCGTTGCGCGTTCGGGTCGCATCCGAAGCGGAAAGCCGGGTGCAGCCTGTTCCCCATTTGAATACACCGCCGCTTATCGGCAACACCGGTGAGCGGCCCGAGTTCGTGGTGCCGGTGGGTACCAAAGACAAAGTGGCATTCGACGATTTTTCTTACATGGCTGCGGCGAAAAGTTTAACGGCCCACGAGGGTCGGCCCGGGCATGACCTGCAATTCAGCACTGTGCTGGACCGCGGCGTCTCGACGATTCGTGCAAACTACGCGTTCAATAGCGTGAATGTTGAAGGATGGGGACTTTACGCTGAATGGTTGATGGAACCATCGCTAACTCTCGACGAACACTTCGCTTTGTTGATGTCGCGAATGATGCGGAATGCGCGAATGTTCCTCGATCCCGAGATACATCTCGGCTTGATTACCCCAGCGAACGCGAAGAAGGTCATCACCGACGAGGTGGCGATGTCTCCTGAATGGGCAGATCTCGAACTCCAGCGTTACATGTACAAAAGTCCAGCGCAGGCTCCGAGCTATTATTATGGGTACCTTAAACTCCGCGAAATTCGAGACGAGACCGTTAAACGAATGGGCGCGGGCTTTCAGGAACGATGTTTTCACGACGCGATCCTTAAAGAAGGACTTTTACCGCTCGAAATTCTTGCGGAAAAAATACGCGAACTACGTTGCGCTCCTAAGCAAAACTGATATTCTCGAGCTTCAATTTTAACTTTGTTCGAAAGTGAACACAGGAGTATCTCGTGAAATTATTCTCGAAGCATGGGCGCGTTGCAGCTACTGCACTCTCAATCTTGGTCATGGCCGGCTGCCAAACTATGCCGTACCAGCCCTACGCTCGCGAAGTGAAGCGCCAGCCAAG
>JAYSST010000087.1:0-4870 GCA_043720435.1 Bdellovibrionales bacterium | reverse complement strand
GAAGGCGAATGATTTCGTCATGTGTGCCGTGTGTGATGAGCCACGGGGTTTCCCATGCTCCACACGGGTGCGAATCCTGAACTGGATCTGCCCATCCTTCAAAAAACCCGACGTAACTTGAAACTGCGACGAGTCCCAAGAAAACGTCAGGCGAATGCATCACGAAATCGCTGGCAACGCGTCCGCCCTGCGAGTGTCCAAGGAAAAGCATGTTTTCGGTGGCGTAACCGAAGTCCTTCAATTCTTCGACGAGTTGAAAGAGTAGGTCGCGCACCATAGCGAGCGAAGTACGGTGACGAGGTTCATCGTTCATCCACTTGAAACCGTCAGCGAATTTTGTCGGACCGTTCAGCAACAAAAAATCGAAGTCGAAAAGTCCTAGCTCAGCCTGAATATTAGAATACGCATCGAGGCGATCGCCTTTACCATGCAGCACAACACATAACCGACGACCGGGATGTGTTCTGGCTGGAATGAAATCGGAATCAAAAACGGAGGTGCTGAATTGGGTCACGATAAGACGGATTTTACCGCAGTTTCGACTACTTGTGGTGACGTGCTAAAGGTTTAGATAAATTATTCTCGAGTGACCAGTTCCCTTACACTTTGACGGGCGGTACCCATTGTCTATTACGCTATCGGTTGAAACGGGTCCCCCACCCCTAAACGCTACATACGAACCAGGAGCACAAATGAAAACACAAGCAGTCCTCACGGCCCTTATAATCACAACCGCACTCTCAACTGGAACAGGTTGCCAATCGGCAGGTAAAAACACAGCTATCGGAGCAGGAGCGGGCGCGGCTGGAGGAGCGGTCCTCGGAGCGATCATCGGCCATCAATCTGGCAATCGCGGGGCTGGCGCGCTTATCGGCGCCGGCATTGGTGCGGGCCTTGGCGGGGTCGTCGGAAACCGACTCGACAAGCAGAAGAAGGAGCTTGAAGCGATTGCCGAAACGAAGCGGACCGAGCAAGGCTTAGTCACGAAGCTTAAAAGCGATATCTTGTTCGATACAAACAAGTCGGCACTGAAGCCGGCAGCCACCGAAAATCTCGGCAAAATGGCCGACATCATGAAGAAGTATCCAGAGAATGTTCTGACCGTAAAGGGCTATACGGACGCGACGGGTTCGGTCGATCGTAACCGCACGCTTTCCGAAGAACGTGCTGCTTCCGTCAAAAACCAACTCGTTTCAGGTGGAATTCCGGCAGACACCGTTTCCGTCGTCGGCATGGGGCCCGAAGCTCCAATTGCGGATAACAAATCTGCGACTGGACGAGCACAGAACCGTCGTGTTGAAATTGAGATTACTGTCGACGAATCAAAAGTTCCGAAAAGTAAGTAACGAGGTTATTTATGGGTATTGGTCCAATGCACCTTTTCGTACTCGCTGCGGTCGTACTTCTATTTTTCGGCCCATCGAAATTGCCTGGATTAGGCAAATCGATGGGCGAGGCCCTTAAGGGTTTCAAGAAAGCGATGAACGACGTCAATAGCGAAGTCGAAAAGATTTCTAGCGACGTCGCGGCCCCTTCGGCCGCTCCGAAGCAACACGTACCGCACGCGATCGATGCGGCCGTCGAGGTCACTGAAACTTCAGCGACGTCCGAAATATTGCCCGATCAAAAACCAAAAACGCCAGTATCCTAGCCCATGAGCCGCGAAACAATTCCGAATGCGATTCAGCTATTCGTCACCGGTGGCACATTCGACAAAGAATATGACGAAATCACCGGTCGACTTTATTTCAAGGATTCGCACCTAGCCGAAATGTTGAAACTTGGTCGCTGCCTCGTCGACGTTCAAATGCGAACCTTGATGATGGTCGACAGCCTTGAGATGACGCCGCAAGATCGCGAAAGCATTTTGCAGCAATGCCGAAGTAGTCCGCATACTAAAATTGTCATCACGCACGGAACCGATACGATGAGTGAAACGGCTAAAATCTTAGGTGAAGCCGCTTTGCCTGGTAAAACAATTATTCTGACTGGAGCCATGATCCCTTACAAGTTCGGAAGCTCCGATGGGCTGTTCAATCTAGGCGCGTCCCTCGCCTTCGCGCAGACGCTCCCCAGCGGAGTTTTTGTCGTCATGAACGGACGCGCATTGCCATGGAACAACGTGATGAAGAATCGAAAAACCGGAGAATTCAGTGCGAAAGACGAATAAGGCGCGGACGCTTTGGGTAATCAAAGCTGGGAGCCAAATGGTCATCGAAGGTGGACCACGTCTTGTTCGCAGTTGGATGAGACAAACGGAAATTTTGAAACGGAAATATTCGATCGACGTGATCTGGGTCACGTCGGGCGCGATCGCCACGGCGCGAATTCAAACTGGCCGCCATTCAAAACGATCAGTTAAAAGTCAAAACTCAGCGCACGCCCTCGCAGAAAAGCAAGCGCTGTCGGCACTTGGTCAACCGATGGTGATGCAGCTTTATAACCGCGCATTAGCTTCGCAGCAACTCTTTGGCTCGCAGGTTTTGTTGACAGCTGATGACTTGGCTCACCGTTCACGGAGAAACAATCTCGTTCGAACGCTCACGACTCTGCTTTCTTGGGGTGTGCTGCCGATTTTAAACGAGAACGATGCGGTTTCGACAATCGAAATTCAATTTGGCGACAACGATCAGCTTTCGGCGCTAGTAGCGACTCACATGAAGGCTGATCGATTGATGCTTCTGACGGACGTCGATGGGCTTTATAACGCCGATCCGAAAAAAAATCCCAAGGCGATTCTCCTGCGCGAAGTATCGAGTGTCTCCAGTCGGTTGGTCACTTCACTGCAATCTTCTTCGGTCTCACAGAATGGTACTGGCGGCATGCTCTCAAAGGTCCTTGCGGCGCGAACGGCGAATCGTCGCGGGATACCGGCACACTTGGTGCGCGGCTCACTACCGAATGCGATTTTAAAATTGGCCAGTGCCATCGAAGAACGTCAACTGACGCCAGGAACTCTCATCGGCAAATCGGATTTAACGACACAGCGGAGATCATAACGGTGATCGATTCGGAACTTGAAAAGAATTTGAATGGACTTAAACGTGCGGCGAGACGGCTGCGCCGACTTTCGACCGACAATAAAAATCGGGTGTTAAATCTCGTCGCTGATCGTCTTCAGAAGAAGAAAGAAGAAATTCTTGCCGCGAACAGATCCGATCTTGCGAGGCTCGCAGGCCAAACGCCGCCGAATGGGAGTCAGAAATCGACTTCGGCTTTTAAAGATCGGCTGACACTCGATTCAGCACGCATCGACCAGATGGCCGAATCGCTGCGCGCAGTTGCATTGCTTCCTGATCCCGTCGGCGAAACTGTCGAGAGCCGAGTCTTAAAAAACGGATTAAAAATCCGCAGAGTTCTCTCACCGCTCGGTTCAATCTTGATGATCTTCGAATCGCGACCGAACGTTATCACAGAAGTTTTTGCGCTAGCGTTCAAGAGCGGAAATACCATAGCACTTCGCGGCGGCTCCGATTCCCGCGACACCGCGGCTTACTTGTACAAAATTATCAATCACGTCTTGAGCGCTGAAATTCAAAGCGAGACGGGTTCGTCAGTCGCAATTCCGTTTGTCGGCATCGAAGATTATGACCGCGGCCTTGTCGGTCGACTGCTTCAGCGATCAGATCTGTTTGACGTCTGTATTCCTAGAGGCGGGTCTGACCTGATCGATCGCGTGACGAACGAAGCAATGATGCCAGTGATTAAGAACGATAAGGGTGTGTGCCACCTCTATGCGCACGAACAAGCGGATCTAGATATGGTTACGCAGATCGCACTGAACGCGAAAACTCAACGTCCCGGCGTTTGCAACTCGATGGAGACTTTGCTGGTCGATCGTACGATTGCTCGAAATTTGTTCCTGAAGCTTGTCCCGCCTTTCGCGGCAAAGGGCGTTCAGTTTGTCGCCTGCAACGATTCGTACGAACTCCTACAAAAGATTGCGAAAACCGATTTGATCGAAAGCAGATGGATGTCGTCGGTAACTCTCGCTGAAGACAAAGATTTCTCGAAAGAATATCTCGATTTAAAGATGAACATTAAAATTGTCGACGGCATCGACTCTGCCGTGTTCCACATTTCGCGATTCGGCTCGGACCATTCAGAAACGATTGTGACAAACGACGAGGCGACAGCGAGACAGTTTCAAGCTGAGGTCGACTCGGCGTGCGTTTACTGGAATGCATCGACACGATTTACCGACGGATTTGAGCTGGGTCTTGGTGGGGAAATCGGAATCTCGACACAGAAGCTACACGTAAGAGGTCCGGTGGGACTGCGCGAATTAACAAGTGCCCGGTGGCTCATCGATGGCACCGGGCAAATACGAAGCTAATGTAGCTTCGCCTTCGTAACTAGGGTTTCAATTCTACAAGCCAGCTTGTGATACCGTCGAGCACGCCGAGGTAGCGCTGAAGATCGTCATACGTTTGTTTGTCGTCGTTCAACAGCAGCTCGATGTATTCTTTCAGTCCAGCGCCTTCTTTTTCGAAGCCTTTGTAAAGTGGATTAGCTACGAAATTAACGGTCAGGCTAAGTCCTGTCTTTTCTGCAACGACAATAACATCGACAGATTGAAACTCGACGTCTTTGACTGGCTTTGTTGCAGGTAATTGCGCAAAATCCATTACCGCAGAAAGTTTCATTTTCATCGACTCGACGTTACCTTGAGCATCGACGACTTTATCTTCGATCTTCGCTGTGACCTGTGCAGCCGTTCCGTAATCTTTGCCGAATTCAGTGGCAGCTTCGACGACCATTTTATCAAGTTCTTTTGCGAATTCGTTCACTGCCTCTTGGCCAAGTGCTTTGACGATATCAAAATCAACGCGGACATCGAGATCGACTGTCGGCTTGGTGCCGTCGCCGA
>JAYSST010000086.1:0-4875 GCA_043720435.1 Bdellovibrionales bacterium | reverse complement strand
ATGACATCGAATTCGACCGAAACCGAATTCCGAATTCTCCAACCCGGCGTCTACCGAGTCGTCGTCCGCCTTTTTGTGAGCCCAAGTCTTTTCGATGGCGGCCGCTGGATCCCCTGGATCATCACTAACCCAGTAGTGGCCAACGCAAGGTAACGCTGAGGTACCCGGTTCCTTTCAGTCTAAAGATTCGGCGGTCCATTTAAATTCGCCGACTGGAATTTCTAGTTGGCAGCTGAGGCGTTCGTTTTCTTTGAAGCTTCGCTCTGTGGCCATTTCGGTTTCGATTTCGTTTCTTTCAGGGCACGAGCCACTTTCGACCGTCAGTTTCACGCGGCACGTGCCACACGTACCCATTCCGCCGCAAGAATGAGCTAAGTCCACCGAGTTATCCACAGCAATATCAAGAAGCGTCGTCCCTTTTCGGAGTTTAAGAATGTGCGCGTCGCCATTCGAATCAATGAGCTTCAATTCCCGCTTTGTTTTAGATAAGCCCATATGATCATTCTACACGGGCTGCAGGGGGATACGTCATGCGTTTCATTGCTTTTGATCTCGAGACAACTGGCACTTTGGCTGGCGTCGACCAAATTGTCGAGATCGGTGCCGTGCTCTATGACGAAAAGGGCCAACCCGAAACAATCTTCACGACGCTGATTCAACCGACAATCTCGATGCCGCCGGCCGCCTCTCGCGTCAACGGAATCACAGACGACATGTTGGTCGGTAAACCGAGAATCACCGATGTGCTCGGACCGTTCGCCGAATTCTGCGGCGACGAAATTCTTGTAGCTCACAACGCACCTTTCGATGCGCAGTTCATGACTGCCGACATTCTAAAACACGAATCGACGGCGCCAACCGGACTCATCCTCGATACGTGCAACATGGCTCGCAAGGTTTTGCCGGGACTTGCCAATTACAAACTCGGAACACTTGTTCACCATCTCGGTATCACAGGCGCCGGTTTTCACCGTGCCGAAGAAGACGCGAGTTACTGCGGGCAGCTCTTTCAAAAAATGCTCGCAAGACTTTCGCAGCATGGAGAACCCTCGATCGCTACTTTAATTTCACTCACCGGAAAACCAGAATTGCGCTTCCCGAAAGTTGAGAAGAGATCAAAGCAGCACGGTCTTTTCGAGATGGCCACTTAGCATTTACAACAGACTGAGGTTTGCATGTCGGCAGGAATGATATTTCGCGATCGCCAATTCGCGCCGTTGATGTGGACGCAGTTTTTCGGAGCCTTGAACGACAACGTTCTAAAAAACGCGCTGATCGTCCTGCTCGCCTTTCGAGGTATCGAACTTTGGGGGCTTCGTTCTGAATCCCTCATTTCCCTTGCGACCCTCGTGTTCATTCTGCCGTTTTTTCTTTTCTCGGCACTCGCCGGACAAGTTTCGGATAAATATGAAAAATCGCTTATCGTTCGAGGCGTGAAGCTGGCCGAGATCATAATCATGGTCATCGCGGCGTTCGGATTTTATTTCGCCGCTTACCCGGTACTGCTTGGCGTTTTATTTCTGATGGGACTTCATTCTACTTTTTTTGGTCCGGTGAAATACAGCGCCCTTCCAGAACTTTTACCCATCGAAAAACTTACGTCCGGAAACGCCTACGTTGAGGTCGGTACTTTTATCGCGATTCTCGTCGGTACGATCGGCGGCGGGCATCTCGTTTCACTCGAACACGGCGAGTATTACATCATTGGGTTCCTTCTCTTTAATGCCATCGCTGGATATGCGTTTAGCCGTGCGGTCCCGCAAATGAAAATCGCCGACCCCTCGGTCGAAATTCAATTGAACCCTGTTCCGCCAACGATCGAGACATTGAAGGCCGCGGGAAAAAACAAAGCAGTCTTCAATTCGATCCTCGGCATTTCGTGGTTTTGGTTTTTAGGCGCCGTGATTCTCAGTCTGCTGCCTACCATCACCCGCCAAATCATTAACGGTAACGAGCACGTCGTGACTGTGTTTCTCGCGACGTTCACTGTGGGCATCGCAATCGGCGCGCTGCTGTGTGAAAAGTTGTCATTCGAGCGAGTCGAAATCGGGCTTGTTCCCTTCGGTTCGTTCGGGATGACTGTTTTCTTGATCGACATGGCCATCGTTCTCTCGCAGTGGACGATTGCCCCAACGGCAATTACGGCGGCCGAGTTTTTATCGACCCCAGGCGCGATACGTCTGCTGATCGATCTGCTCGGAATTGCAATCGCCGGCGGTGTCTTCACAGTTCCGCTCTATACGCTCGTGCAACAACGAAGTGAGCGCGAGAACAGATCACGCATCATCGGCGCCAATAACATCATCAACGCCCTCTTTATGGTCATCGGGTCAGCGTTGCTGATGGTCATGCTCCAGCAGAAGATGGCGCTCTCGACGATCTTGCTTCTTTATGCCGGGATGAACTTGATCGTCGCGATCTACATCTATTCGTTGGTTCCCGAGTTTACGCTTCGATTCGCCTCTTGGATTCTCGCGCGTTGCCTCTATCGAATCCGCACAACTGGCCAAGAAAATATTCCGGCCGAAGGTGCCGCGATTTTAATTTGTAATCACGTAAGCTTCGTTGACTGGTTGATTATTTCTGCAGCGGTCAAGCGTCCAAGCCGATTCGTTATGTATTACAAGTTCGCCGAGATACCGCTACTTCGATATCTTATGTTGCAGGCCGGGGTCATACCCATCGCTGGCAAAACTGAAAATCCCGAAATATTTGAAAATGCATTTCGCGAAATCTCGAAGAGCCTCAAAGAGGGAAATCTCGTCTGCGTTTTTCCCGAGGGTAAGGTCACTGAAGACGGAAAAATGGGCGAGTTCAAAAAGGGCATCGAACACATTCTCACGAAAGATCCCGTGCCCGTCATACCGATGGCGCTAAACGGTTTGTGGGGTAGCATTTTCAGCCACTACAAAGCGCGTGCGATGACAAAACTTCCGCGCAAAATCTGGTTCGCCGTAGATCTAATCATCACAAAGCCAGTGCCCGCAGCGCTCGCTAAAGCGGAATACCTTGAAGCGCGCGTTCGGGCCATCGCGAATTAGTCCAGCCGCGCTTGACGGCGATGTGTAAGTTATGTGTAAATGACCGTGCGGCCTCTAGGTAAATCAACAAAAGGACACACGTGGACATTTTTAAGTTACTCCAAGAAGGCGATGCGACCGGACTCGAGATGCAAAAGGCGCTCGAAGCCCTAGACCTCGCGAGAAGCAATGTTGAGCAGGCGAAAGAACGTTTCGAATTAACTAAGAATTACTTCGAGCAAGTAATCGCAAGAGCGGATGAAGCCGGTATTCCACGAGCAAAATTCAAAAAATTGCTCGAGGAAAGAATCGCCGGACTTTGGAATTCCGGATTGATCGATCAGGGAGCAGAGAAAATACCGAAGCAACCAAAGGCTCCCCGCCCTCCTAAAAAAACCGGTGTTGATTCAACTGAGGTGCCGCCAACGGAGACATCAGAATCAGCGACAATGAACTAAGAAGAATGGTTTCGCGCGAAGGCGGGTCAGTGACGCGTTTCTCTCGCAGTGACGGCGGCGCATGCACTCGTGAGCAAACTAGAGTCCCGCGAGCTGTTGTGACCTAGGACTCACCGAGCTCTTGCAAAACGTCGCGACCGAATCTTTCTATCTTTGCCGGACCAAATCCGTAGACCGCCTTAAGATCGTCAAGCGACTGCGGATTGCGAGTGACTAAGTCACGCAGCGCTTTGTCGCTGAAGATTACAAATGCCGGCTGATCGAGTTCTTTCGAGACTCGCAACCGCCATTCCTTCAGCCGACCCAACACTCGACTCTTTTCAGGTGTAAACGCTTCGCCGGAAGCCGACACGTCGCGATTACGTTTCCGAGTTTTCGTTTGAACCTTCATGGCCACGGCTCCCGGCGGAACGCGACGAGAAGAGTCTGGCGCACACCGATCGCAATGGCCGCACGCTGTGATTCGCTGCTTGTCTTTGTAGTACGCTAGAATTTCTGAATGTCGGCACTCGCCGCCTTCAGCATATGCGACAAGCGCCTCAAGATTTTGCCAGCGCAAACGGATCACTGGCTTCGGCGCATCCGCCTTTGTGATGAAGTAGCTCTGCAAACCTTTGTCGGCCTTTGAATACAGAAGCAGGCACGTCGAAGATAGGCCATCTCGACCGGCACGACCCATTTCTTGATAGAGTGAATCGATATTCGCCGGTAACTGAAAGTGAAGAACCAAACGAACATCAGGTTGATCGATTCCCATCCCGAACGCATTCGTTGCGACCAGAATTCGGTGCCGACCTTCGATGTAGGATTTCTGTGTTTCGGTACGTTCCTCGGAGCTTAGTCCCGCGTGATAATAGCAAACTCCGTCAAATTTTTTCGCTAGGGCGCTGGCAAGTGCCTCGGTTTGTTTTCGCGTTCCACAGTAAACAAGTACGCGCCCTTCGGGCGTGCGTCGAATGGACTCGAGTACAAATCGATTCTTCTCGTTTTCATCTGCACAAACTTCGACTTGGTAAAAAAGATTTGGACGATAAAACCCGTGCACCTGTCGCTCGGGTTTCGATAACGCGAGACTGCGCTCGATATCGTCAAGCACGATAGGTGTCGCCGAAGCCGTCAGAGCAAGAATCGGAACATCGGGTCGCAACATTTTAAGTTCTGCGAGTTGTCCGTACTCTTCGCGGAAATCATGACCCCACTGCGAAACACAGTGAGCCTCATCTATCGCAAAGAGCGCGACATTCTGATTTTTTATCCAGGTTTTAAAACCCGGCTTCTGCGCCCGTTCCGGCGATAGATAAAGGACGTAAGCGCCACCGCGAGCGATATCTTGGAAGACTTTCCGTTTTTCACCATCCGATTGACCGGAGTGCAATGACCCCGAGGCCAATCCCAAA
>JAYSST010000085.1:0-4884 GCA_043720435.1 Bdellovibrionales bacterium | reverse complement strand
GAATTCATTGCGACGGCCAAAACGTGGCTTCGAGATTCCGAAATTCTTCATCAGCGCGCGATTTTAAGTTTCGAAGTCATTCGAGGCAACAACGAGTTTGATAAAACGTCTGCGGCGGCAATGTTGAAATCTGTGAATGACGCAAGAGTCGGCCGGCCGATCGAAAGCAAAGCGCTCGATTCGATCGTCGAAAAACGCCTCGTCTTGTTCTTAACCGCCAAGGTCGGAAAGTTAGACTCCGCTAGAATTGAAAGTGAATTAAATTTCATTGCTGACGAAAAAAGAGATTCGGTCGAGCGTTTGGGTATGGCCGGAGCCCTCGTCGATGCCATGGCTGACAATCCCAAAGGAGAAGTCAAGCCAACCATCGCGCAACTCGAAAGACTTTTGAAAAACGACATTTCGGATTTGCGAATCCTTGCAGTCGATTGGTTCCGCATCGCTCCGCCGGGAGACCCTACGGATCGGACGCGATTTTTGATCGCAGCCTTGAAGACGAATCCGCGGCAGGTTTCAGAAAGTGCGGCTCGCGCCTGCGATGCCGACGTATCGCCCACCGTTCGCGACAAATGTGGCAAAGCTAAGCCGAAGCCGGAAAAGCCATGAAAAACATGTCAATATTGATCACTTCAAGCCTGTTCGTCTTGGCTGCTGTCTCTGCAAGCGTAAATGCTGCTCAAGAAGAGCCGCTCATGGCGGCCGTTTCGAGAAAGGCGGCTGCCGATGCAGCGAAAGTAGAGAGCGCCAAAGCAAATGCCAAGCCGAAAGCCAAAGCCGTCGCACAACCGAAGCAAACAAAAAAACCGCCCGCAGTCGGAATGGATACAGATCGGGCGATAGCGATTCCGAAAGTCGCAGTGAAAAAGGCGCCTGCACCGACGTCCGAAATCGAATATATCAAAGAGCAAGAACAGATCATCGAGTACGCAAATTTGCATCTGCAACACTTACGCGTTAAGGACTGCGTCGACTGTTACGTTTCCAGTGCTGGCTTAGATGATTCGACTCTCGATATGTCCGATGCAGAATTCAATCGAATCGAACAGATGAGTCCCAAAGAGCGAGAATTGGCGATAAAACTTCGCGATCGGGTGATCGCTCGACGCGAATGCGTCGACAAATGGAACGATTTTTATAACAAAGAACCGGTCGACCCGGCGAATCCAGATGGACCGAAAAAACCCGTCGATATTCGAATTGTTCTTGGCTATCTCGACCGCGATGTCGATTCATTCGTTGGCGATCGTCTTATTCGCCAGTCGATGGTGAAAACTTTAACGGAACCTTGCGAGGCCAACAATCTCGTTCAGGTTTGCGGTTTTAAACAGTCCGTTAGAGACGGAGACTTTTTCGAAAAGGAAGTTTTCGGTCCTAAGGGTGAAATGCAAACGGTTCGTGTCACACTGACCGCAAGTTCAGCATCCGCATCGGATCGACTGAACAAAGTCGAGCAAGAGCGTCAGAGCGCAGTTGCAGAAAAGGTTTTCAACGAAGGCATCAGAGATGCGGACATGTTGCTTTACGTTGGTCACGCGCGCGGTGGTGGTGGGCCTGACTTTCGGCCCGCACAACGAAATGAACGAGGAGCTACAGATCTTAAAATGTACCAAAGAGATCAGCCAGGACTGAAAGCTTTGGATGTTGCATTCAACAATGCGAAGGTGAACGGCCAGAAAAAAACACCAAAAATCATTGGTTTCCTGGCATGCGATGCTGAGATGTGGCGGGAGCGACTCGAACGATTGGCGCCGAAATCGGGTTTGCTTATTTCGGCAGATGATAAAATAGAAACACAAGCTACGGTTGCCATGGCGTACTTAGCGCTTGATTCCGTTTTGTGGCAACGCTGCCCCGATGAATTCAATCGAGCTATGAACACGTTGATCGATTATCGCAAGAAGCCGATGGTACCAATAGCGCTGCGTCGATTCTTCAAAAGAACCAACTAACGAGAAAATCGTCGTTGCAACGAGACCGCGATGCTTCGAGCAAGACTCGTATTGTTCGGCGAACCAAATAACGTTTGATCCGAGATCGTGGCGGCTGCCGCCCATTCCTCTGTGAGCATCTGATTTAGACTTAATGTGACGGTCGCAAATCGAGTCGGCGAACCCGAAGCCGAGATGAGGCCCCGAGTTTCAATCGCGTCTTCAAAGTTGAAACCAAGACTTGTTCCGATCCTTGTATCTTGAAAACTAAAGCCGCCTCCGACTATAACCGAGCCGCCCAATCCCGGAACAAGCTCAGCCTCGAAGTTTGCGGATCGAACTTCTTTCGAAAATGATTTGTGACCTTCGACCGCCGAAACGAGATCAAATTTACCGATTAATTTCGTCAATGTCGTTCCGATACCAATCGACCAGAACCCTCGACCTCGCGCATCGAGTTGGAGCGATTCTGTAGAGTCCTGAATCGCCCTTCCGGTGGGCGCAACAAGAGTGAGGTAACTCACACCGCGGGGTCGCCAGAGATTAAATTCCCACTCGGGCAAAACTTCGTATCCCAGATTCACCGCGAGATCGCCGAGCCCTGACGAGGTAGATTCGGCGCGCGAACGTCTGATGACCGGCAAACTACCGCCGATCTGAAAACGGTCGAAAAAAATATGTGCGCCATGAAGTCGAAGCGTCTCGAGGGATTCCGGGCTGGTCCGATTCTGCCAGATTCCGCCGCTGGAAACTTCTGTGGCAACGCTGGATACGGAAAATTCGCTGACGAGAGTAGCTTTTTCGTCCCCGGTTATGACGCTGGGACTTGCGAAGCTGCCACCGCAGCAACTCGCCGCCATTGTAATAGATGGAACAATGATAGCAGCGATCACCGCGAGCAGCCCGATACTAAATGAAAATCGCATACACGGCCTGGTCGGTGCCGATTTGAAAACGAATTTCCCAATCGGCCTTCATATTAAAAAAGACGTCTCTTGCTCGGTAAACTCCTGGCGCAATCTTCTCGATCGTGACAGGGGAGGAACCGTGTCCCATGCTTGGCATCCACAAGATGATTTTCAACGGAAGCGGGGAATCGTTAGTCAGATCTTTTAACAGGCCCGACGCACCCTCCGCAGTCGTGAAGATGAAGCTGCCGAACGTGTTCTCGGTAGGACGCACTTCCCATTTTAGATTGACACACGCATTGGAAATCTTGAAACGTGCGACACACCCGTCGGTAGATCTCGCTTTCGAATTTGCGTTTTCCGCTGAAGTTTCAGGACTCAAATATTGCGGACGTGCGCAAGCGACAAATGAAAAAACTGTCAACAAGATGTAAAGCGTTTTCGTCACAGGTTCCCTCGATCCACCGCACAGCCGAGGGCCCGTGTGCGAGTTGTGCGAACCGCGGCTCCGCTTTGTAAGTCAATCAGCGCTTCGCGCAAAAATTTTCGATCGGCACGTGCAAAGGTTGCTGAATTTGAAACACCGCCTTGGAAGGCCTGTTTACCATCGGGCGTGAAGATGAAAGCGTGCGGAGTCTTCAGAGCTTTCAGTTCGTCCGCGATTTTCGACTTTGAGTCTTTCAATACCGTAAATGGAAAAGCGGCAAAGTAATTCTTGGCCGTGTCATTTGTTTCATCGGCGTTCGAGTTGATGCCGATGAAACGGAAGTCGCTATACTCAGCTGCAAGTTTTTTGATTTCAATAGCATGGCTCATCGAGCACGGACATTTTGCCGACATAAATATGAAGACGGTCCCCTTCTTTCCGGGATCGTCGCGCAATATCGAAACTTCTTTACCTTGCTTGAGGTCGAACCCTTCAAAGGCGTGCTCTGCTCTCGAAACGGAAGCCAAGGAGGCAAGAGTGACGGTGAATACGAGTGCGAGCGCATTTCTTTTCATGGGTCTTCTATTTCACTTCAAGTGGGATCGACAGTTCGTGTTTTCCACCGGCATACTGGAAGCTTACTTTAACAGTCCAAACACCGGCCATCGGGAAGTAAGCTTTCGATACTTCGGTGTGAGCTGCGTCGAGTGGTTTGAGCGTCACCGGTGACGATCCGTGCGAGTGGCCGCCCATATCCATCAATAATTCGACCGTGATACCTGTTGCGAGTGATGGATCGACTTTCGATGGCTTAAGATCGAGCATGAAGGTAGCTGCATCTGTCGTGTTGATGTCGTTGTATCCAAGGTGTGCGCATATATCGGTCGCCGTCGCAGAGCAAATGTCCGCAGTGTGATGAGCATGCGCGGCGTGCGCCTTAGGGCAAGACATGGCGAAAACAAGAACCGCAGCGGCGAGTCCGAGAACTGAATTCAAAGTGAGCGATTTGAACATATGAAACTCCTGTTGCACCATCTAACGAAGATGGTCAGATTGTTGTCTGTTACTTTGATCTCGAATCTAACCCCAGTTCAGGTTCAGCTTAATGCGAATTAAGTAGTTCACTGCGGTGCCGCACGTCCTTTTTTTCACGGTTCACGTAAGCCGCGCCATATAGCCTTTCCTAGATCGGCGCCATCCGACCCATTTTTCATTGTTTTGGCGCTTCATGAGCTATGTTCCGGCCTCATAAATTTTTTGGGGGATTCGCACTAATGAAATCACTTTTCGCGTCTATTCTTGCTTTAGCACTTGGGCTGACTGTCACTTCGGCGGCGTTTGCTAACGACACCATCTTCCCGTACAGCGAAGGCCTCTCCGCCGAAGCTTTGATGCGCCTCCCAGTTGAAATTCCGGCTCAAGTCACTGAAACGAACTCTCTCGGACTATACGTATCTGAACTTCTCGCAGTTCAGGCGGCTGAATTGGTTTGGCTTGATGCACAGACGAAATACTTCGAAATTTTGCACGCGTCGTTTGTTGGCAGCCGTGCAATGTCACAGGCGATTGATTCAAAGGCTCTGCGCACTGGAACCAATGTTGCTGCCGGCGGCGTGACGCT
>JAYSST010000084.1:0-2018 GCA_043720435.1 Bdellovibrionales bacterium | reverse complement strand
TGAAGTCGCTGAAGAAGATTGGCTACACGACGCCAACGCCAGTTCAGATTCAGTGTCTGCCAATCTTGCTAGAAGAGCGTGAAGGCAACGGCCGTGATCTCGTTGCACTCGCACGAACCGGAACTGGTAAAACAGCCGCGTTCGGTATTCCGATTATTGAACGTATCGACGCTTCGATTCGCAAACCGCAGGCGTTGGTGCTTTGTCCAACACGCGAACTTTGCCAACAGGTTGCGACCTCGTTAGGTCAAATGGGCGATGGCAAACGCATTCGTGTCTTGAGCATCTATGGTGGCGATTCTTACCGTCGTCAATTCGAAGGTATCCAGTCGGGTCCGCACATCGTTGTTGCGACTCCGGGTCGTTTGATCGACATGCTGACTCGCAAAGCGCTCGACCTCTCGACGATCCGCACTCTCGTTTTAGACGAAGCTGATGAAATGATTTCGGTTGGTTTCCGCGAAGCACTTGATCAGATTTTGCAGAGCTTTTCGAATCGCGATGAAGACGCGGCTCCGCATTGCACATGGTTATTCTCGGCGACGATGTCGGCCGACATCAAACGCGTGCAAAGTCGATATATCAAGAACGCGAAGATGGTCGACGCTCGTGGGAGTGAAGAAAAGCCGTTGATTCGCCAGCAGTATATGCTGACGTTCGAAGAAGATCGTCTTGAGGCGCTGAAGCGGTATCTGCACGTTCATGAAGATTTTTATGGTTTGATTTTCTGTCAGACGAAAGCAGAAGTTGCAGAGACTGAAGCTTCTTTGAAGCACGAAGGTTTCAAGGTCGATTCGCTTCACGGCGATAAAGTTCAGCGCGACCGCGAATCGGTTTTTGCGGCTTGGAAGAAAAAGACTATCAAGATCGTTATCGCAACAGACGTTGCGGCTCGCGGTCTCGATGTTAAAGGTCTGACTCACGTCGTGAACATGAGCATTCCTCGCGAAGACGAATCCTACGTTCACCGCATCGGCCGTACGGGTCGTGCGGGTCTCGAAGGTATTGCGCTATCATTCGTATGGCCAAAACGTATGGGCATTCTGCGCCAGCTCGAGCGAAAACTTGGGATCCAGCTTGAGCATGTTCAAGTTCCTGAGCCAGCAGATATCGCTCGCGCGGTATTGGGTCGCGAAGTCGCTTCGTTGTTTAAGACTCGGGTTGAATTCGACGAGAAAAATACTTCACACAAAATCATCGCTGAACTCATTCAAGAATTTCAGGAAGTTGATGAGACCGTTCTTCCTCAGCTTGCAGCTTTGACTGCGAAAATTCTTGAGAAGAAAAATCCGGCTCTGCTGAATCGTCCAACGATCAAAGCGTTGCGTGCGGATCAAGGCATGTCGTCTCCTTACGGTGGAGGCGGCGGTGGATACAGTCGGGGCGGAGACCGCGGTGGTTACAATCGCGGCGGTGGCGGCTATGACCGTGGCGGCGGCGGCGGGTACGATCGCGGTGGTGGCGGTTACGACCGTGGACCACGAAGATTCGATCGCGAAGAGCGTCCATCGTACGGACGTGATCGCGGCGCGGGCGGCGGCGGATTCGGCGGCGGAGCTCCAGGCCGTATCGAGCCTCGCGGCGCTTCGGCAGGACCAGCTCGCGAATTTTCGCGTCCGGAATCTTCTTCTCGTCCAGAACCACGTGGTGATTTCGCTCCTCGCGCCGAACGTTCGGAAGCGAGTCGTCCGGAACGTCTGGAAGCTCCGCGTGGCGAATTCCGTCGCGGACCGAAGCCAGAATTTTCATCGCGACCAGAAGGCCGCGACGAAGCGCCTCGTTCTGAGCGCACCGATACGCGATCAGCACGTCCAGCAAGCCGAGACGGTGCGCCGTTTCGTCCAGCAGGCCGACCAGGCGCTTCGCGCCCAGGTGCTCGTGTCGAGCGAAGCTTCACACGTCCGCAACGTGAGGGCGACGATTCGCGCACGACAGCCGACGTAGCTCCGCGCCTTCGCGACCGCAAAGGCGGATCAGACGACGCCGGTGGTTCTTCATCACCGCAGCTTGGTGGTTCG
>JAYSST010000083.1:0-4886 GCA_043720435.1 Bdellovibrionales bacterium | reverse complement strand
GATTGCAGTCACACTTTCGGCTTCGCTCGTCCACTCGACCTTTGTTCTGTCGAGCCTTACAACACACCTTTCGGCGAGGTCCGGGGAGACTTCAGTCGAGTCGAGAACAACTGGACCTCAGTCGTGGTTTTTTAGACGCAAACTAGACCATGGTCTTGTAAAACTTCGCGCGAGTGCGAATCCACCAGACCTACATCGTGGTATTCTCGACCTTTGCCGCGTCTGAATTGCGGAGGTGTATATAGATGTCGCTCGACTAGCCTCGATCAACCGAACGTCGAGGTTGGCGAAAGTCGAGTCTGGTCACAAGCCTGTGACTTTGCTGTTCACGCGTTCAATTTTCGGAAACTCCGTCGACGGCATTTCGAAACTTAGCGCGGTGATACTCCGGTATAAAAGCACTTCCAAGCACACGCTGAACGATTGGTTTGATCTTCTCGTCATGCAAACAGCCCGCAGCCCAGTCTTTCAAAGCCGTTAATCCGTCAAATAACTCGAGCACTGAAATGTCTCCGCCCGCTCGCCGAACCAATAACAACTCGTCACCAACGACGGCATGCCCCTCTCGAACGACTTCAAAGTACACTCCGGGCCGTCGAATCCGACCGAACAACTCCATTGCGTTGGCGCGGCTAAAACAGAAGTTCAATCGATTGCAGGGGTAGCGCGGGCCTGTTGCTCGCAGTCGAGCTGTTCCTATATCGTACTCATCGCCGATCATCACCAAGGACTCATCGAGCGAATCCATTGTCAGATTTTCTCCGACGTTACCGGCCGTCACGTCCTGAGAATAAACCCGCGCGAGATCGACAAACACCGTAGCGGAAAATGCGTACACAACCGCTTCTTTTATCCCGTGGTGTTTTGTCACCGCGAACGTGTCGCCTTCGATGTGATCGAAATGGATCGCCAAGCCGTCTAGCGTCGGCTGCCTGCGCATTGAAGAACGAATCGTAACGCCGTTGAACTCATAACTCTTGGTTTTGCCGGTGTTGGTTGAGATGACGCGCATAAGTTCGATCTAACACATTTTCGAACGCTTGCCGAGCTTTGCTAGGTGACGACGAGCCGCGCCGCCGCTAGCCTCTCTGTATGATCCCGTCACCGAGTACCGGCTCAAAAAAGATTTGTCCGTTTCCATTTTCGCGAATGGAAGCGTGGCGTGATCGCTTTATCCCTTGCTGCAACGATTATCTTACAGATGAATTTCGAAATCTCCCGGTGGGAGAAGACGCGTGGAACGGTCCGGCTGCGCAAGAGCTGCGTCGCCGACTGCTGAATGGAGACTATTCGCTCTGTCGTATCGATCGATGTCGAGTGAAACCTATCGCCATCGAAAGCCTTCTGCGATCGTTTGAAGTCGAAGCGCCAGTTTCAGAAAATAATCGCGACGCCGCAGATGCTGGGCAAACGCATCTTCCCGACGGTCCAACATCACTCACGATTGCGCAAGATGCACGATGCAATTTGAGTTGTCCGAGTTGCCGGCCGCACCCGATTCTAAAACTTGATGCGAATTCCGAAGCGGACATCGCCGATACCGAAAAAATTTTAGAACGCGCTCGTCCGACTCTCGAAATTTTGAAGCTAGCGGGCGACGGAGAAGTGTTTTTCAGTCCGTGGATGCGCGGGATTCTGCGTTCGATCAACAAAGAGGAGTGGCCGCGACTTCGGTTTATTCAGCTTCTTACAAACGGAACGCTGTTTGATGAAACTGCTGATCGCGAACTGAGTCCCGGAACATCGTTCATTCGCCGCGTGAGTGTGAGTCTCGATGCTGGGGACGAACAAACGTATGCGACCGTGCGTGGCGGTGATTGGAACCGCTTGTTGCGAAATCTAAAGTGGATGAGTCAAGGCCGTCGTTCGGGACGCTTCGACTACCTTCAATTAAATTTCACACTGCGAGCGGAAAATTTAAAAAGTGCGAAGGCGTTCGTCGAACTCGGTCGAGAGCTGAAAGTCGACAACGTCAAATTTACGAATTTTGAATTGTGGGAGCGTTCACCGCTCAACTGGGGAGCCGAAGCTGTTCACCGAAAGTCACACCCACGCCACCAAGAGTACTTGGAATTTAAAGCGTGGGCTGAAGCCGATCCACTCGTCAGATGGTCGATCGGCGAGAGCTGATTATACCGCTCCGGCTCCGCCTGCGCTGTCGTTCGCAGGCGTGCTCACAAACTTTACTTCGCTGAGTACTCGATCACGAGTGGTGTGCCCTTCGGCTGGGCGACCCAGTTGATCTCGGAGCCAAACAACATCTGCATTTTCTTAGTATTGTAAGTCCATCCGTAAGAAAGATCGCCGGCGTCGAAAACTTCTGTCCCATAGGTCGCGCGGATTGTTGAAACCACCGGAGCCATTTTCAATTGAACAACATCGAGACCGGCAGCTTCGAAGCCTTCGCCGATTTTCATAAGCTTAGTAGAGTAATCCGCATCACACAGACCAACAGATTCGCCCACCGTGCCGAAAGCTTTAAGCACCTCTTCTAGGCGCACCGATTCTGGTTCCCCAGATCGGTCGCAGGTTTTGTCGGCGACCGGAACATAGGCGGCGTGCATCGATATAGGCGCGCTCGACTTCACCGTTTTGAGGAATTGCACGAAGTCTGGAACAGTGATTGGCGACTGATCATCGGCATCAGTCAGAACGAAGAGCGCGAGAGCGGCTCCGTCGCGCAGGAAGTCTTTGTTCACGCCCGATTTCAATGGTTCCGATAGCGCAAGTTGAATCGCTGCGAAGGGCTGCTCCTGTCCAGATCCTTGCGTATGCATCGCCGCTTTCAGATTTTCAGTTAAGATCGCGACGAAATCGCCATCTGCAGTTGCGGCAAATTTTTTGGATACTCCTGCCAGCTCGCCCTTCCATGATTTGCCCGCATCGGTGCCCCATGGCTGCGTGTCGATGTTCGTATTGATCACGCCGGCATGGATATCAACGCCCGATGCCTTTGCCGCATTTACCAGGTTGTCGACATTTCTTAGAAGGTTCTGCTGGTGTGGACCCATCGAACCGGAATCATCAACCACGAATAAAATATCGAGTTTGCTCGCTTTGCCGGATCCACCGCTTGCGCGCGGAACCTCAACTTCCATTCTTACTTTCGTAACAGAACCCTGTTTGACGACCTTTTGAGATTCAACAGTCATCGACTGTGCGAGACTCGAAGAAATTATCACTGAAAGAATCGCGGCACCGACCAACTTGATTACAGATGCATGCTTAGACAATTGAACCCCCGGGGTTTGTTAAGGATGCATCGTTATATTGATATCGGAGTAATCCGCCCAGAGGATTCACGTGATCATCGTTACAATCTGTAATCACGGCAGGAACGCGTCATGTTTACAAAAAAACCCCGAGAGGATATCCCCTCGGGGCCGGGCTTGAGAGTCGTCGTCTGTGGGCCACGACTCACTAAGAACTTCGCGTAACTTCTAGGATTTTTCGACCGCGTCAAACCCCGAGCAGTCGGATCCCTTTTTTATTCCAACTAAATCTGCCTTACGACAGTCGCAGGGCCCCTGTAGCCGCAACCGAACTTCGCCTTGCGGCAAAGGGTTACAACCGAGAAGCGTTCAGACGACCACTGACACCTGCAAAGCAGTCAGCGATCTTCTTTCACCAAGCGTTCAAATAGAGCGCCCTGTTTTAACAGGACGCTCGAAATGTTCTGTCGTTTTAAGAAATCAGACGGAGTGCCTGCGCGGGCTTTTGGTTCGCCTGCGCCATCACCGAAACTGCCGCTTGTTGCAGCACTTGCGATGATGCAAGTTCTGCACTCTCGTGAGCGACGTCGGCGTCGCGGATTCGCGAGTAAGCTGCCGACAAGTTTTCGTACTGGATGTCGAGGTTGCTTGTTGTCGTATTCAATCGGCTCTGTACGGCACCGAAGTCGGCGCGCATTTTGCCAATTTCATTCAATGCTTCGTCGACCGAACCAAGAAGCGATCGTGCGCTGCCTTTCGAGGCGACATCGACTCCATCGATGCCAAGCTTCGAAGTCGTTGCGTCGGCCGACATCTTGTATCGGATGATGTTCTCGTCGCCGGCGAACGGTCCAACGTGGAACTCGAGCTCTTCTCCCGTTCCATCGAGCAGTGTCTTAGATCCGAAGCGTGTCGTTTTCGCGATACGATCCGACTCCTGCACCAACTGCTGAACTTCTTGATCCAAAAACTCACGTTCTTGATCACCGATGTTATCTGATGCGGCTTGAACGCCGAGTTCTCGTAAACGAATCAAGATGTTGTTGATCTCGCCCAAGCCACCTTCTGATACTTGCACCAGAGAAATTGCGTTGAACGAGTTCTGACGAGCCATCGCTAAGCCTCGCGTCTGACCTTTAATGTTTTCCGAGATCGCGAGACCTGCGGCGTCGTCTGCTGCAGAAACGATGCGACTACCCGAAGACAATGCGGCCAGAGCGTGCGCTCCGCGTGTTTCTTGCCGACCTAACTGTCGTTGCGCATTGATTGCCGCAACGTTTGTTGAAATTCTTAAGCCCATACGTACCACTCCTTCTCGCCAAGATATGGCGAGCCCACAGCCGCCTGCGACCATCGCATGCGGGCGCATCCCGGAGCCCTCCCCGAGATGCATTGAACTTTGTTTTTCCGTTCATCGTGGGACGTCCCCAGGCGAAAGAATGTTCGGGTGACTGGTCCGAACTCTCAGTGCCTGAGGAACTGGTCTAAGGAGTGTTGTTTCTGGTGACTGCCGAAACGCTGCTCTTTAAAACTGCCCCAATGTGTTTCCAATTGTCCGTACGAACTACTTCTCGGCTTTGGTCTAGGAAGCTTTAGACCTAGGTCGAGTCCAGTTCTGGACGCAGCGCGTCTTGTACGCGTGATCACACACGAACGGCAGAAAAAATATTTTTT
>JAYSST010000082.1:0-4891 GCA_043720435.1 Bdellovibrionales bacterium | reverse complement strand
TTCAATCGAAGCTGTTCGAGACGTGATTCCGAAAGTTCAGCCACATCATGTCCGCAGAAAACCAGACTTCCTGCTTTGGGTTTTTCAAGAAGACCCATGACATTGAGCAAAGTCGTTTTTCCGCTGCCGCTGGGTCCAACAAGACAAACCATGGCTCCATGAGCAATCGTCAGATCGACTCCGCGGAGCACGGGTCGTTCACCATAGTCGAATTCAACACCCTTAACTTCTATGACCGAAGTGGACACTTTCACAAAACCTCGCTAATTCGTCTTTAAGACGATGCCGAACAGGAGTGAAAGCGATGTACCTGGGGAAGCCATAAATTTCAAATCAGTTCTGAACCACAAAGTATCCGTCGTGTGCATCATGAGGCCAGTTCCGATGTGAAGCCCCGTTTCGGTGGTCCGACTAGATGCTGTCGCGGGACGATAGTAATTCAAGTCGAGTCCGCCGTAAAAAATTCCGACAAATTGATCGATCGCGGGTAGATCAGCGCGGAGAGACACCGACAACGTCGTGAAGTCCACGCCCTCTGCGTGAATGTTCGAAAGCCCAAATTCAAGCACGCCTGCGCTGGCTGTACTGATGCCGTAACGTCCGCCGAAGATCGGTAAAATTTCAGTAACACCATCGATTTGATTTGGAAGCATGCTGCCCAGGTAGAGCGAGATTTCGCTGCCGTCAGCCGAGCCGCCCTCTTGAGCCATGACTCGACTTGTCCAGAATGACGTTAAGAACAACCCAATCAGCAACCCGATGATAAGACTTCGCATGCGTAAAAGAATAACGCATCGGACTCGTCTCACCAAGCCTTGACCTCGTTCCTACTACAAACGGACAATCGAATTGCATGATCAAGCGAATGGAAGGCTACTTTCAAGGTGATTCAGAACCGAGCGGCTCCGCTGGGACGGCAGAACTCTTTTATCAATCATGGACGGCGCCCAACGCGCGCGCGACTTTAGTCCTAACCCATGGAATTGCAGAACACTCGGAAGCCTATCACGAAGCCGCGACCGATCTGGTTCCGCGCGGCTTCGATATTTATTCGTTCGATCTGCGCGGACACGGCCGCAGCGACGGCAGACGCGGTTACGTCGATAGCTTTCAACGCTACTCGCGCGACCTTGATCGTTTTGTCCGTTATCTGCAGGCAGGGCCGTTAAAAAGTTCTAAAATTCCGCTCGTGATGTTCGGTCATTCGATGGGTGGCCTCATCACACTTCGTTACATGGTCGACAAGGGACTCGGTGCACCCGCTGCCGCACTTGTCCTGAGTTCTCCAGCACTCGGCATTTCTTTGCCGATTTCGCCTCTGAAAGAATTTGCAGCGACGGCGCTCATGAAGTTTCTTCCGATGGTCACGCTGCCGAACGATATCCCGTACGACAAACTGACTCATGTCGAGGCTCGGTGGAAAAAATATCCTGGCGATGTACTTCGACACGACAAAATTTCGCCCGCGATGTATTTCGGGATGCTCGAAGATTTTGAGCGCGTCAACGAGGGTGCTTCGAAAATAAAACTGCCCACCTTGATTGTTGCCGCTGGTGATGAACGGATCGTCGATCGGCCCGCAATTGAATCCTTCTTTCCGAAGTTGGGTTCTGAAAAAAAGAAACTGATTATCTTTGAAAAATCTTATCACGAGGTTTTAAACGACATCGAGCGCGATAGCGTGATCGAAACCATCGACACGTTCTTAACTCCTATCGTTAAAACTGCAGCCGAACGAGGTACGAAGTGATTCGCAAGGTTAACCAAGCGTTTTTAGTTCTCGCATCGCTTATCACTGTCTCACTCTCGATATCGTGTTCTTCGACAGCATCGAGTCCGCTGAAGGCGGAAGGCCCGTTCAATATAAATGTTCCGAAAGATCACACGGCGGTCATTGATGAAAACTCTGCTGGAGATTCGCAATTTGCTGGTCTTTACAGCACGTTTGAACTCAAAGCGACGATCCTCAACACCCCCGTGCGCGAGGCCATCATTCGCCGCCAAACCGACTATTACCAATGGGATAGCGCTCAGCAAAATACAGAGCGTGAAAAAGCGCTGCAAGAGCTCAATTCGCAGACTGATGTATTTTTAAGTTTCGCGACGCCCGAGCGAAAAAACGACAACCTTGCGGATAAAAAATCAATCTGGAGATTATTTCTCGACGTCGGCGGAAGACGTTATGTGGGTCAAGCGAAGAAAGATCGACGCCTTATCGCTGAACTACAATCACAGTTTCCATTTCACACCCGCTGGAATACACCTTACCTGCTGACGTTTCCAGTTTCGACCACCGCAATTGAAACGCAGCCGATGAAGCTCACGGTCACAGGTCCGCTCGGAACACGTGTGCTCGAAATTCGACCGACAGGTGCACCAAGTTCGCTCGGATCGCCAAGCCCCGCGGTTACGAACGGAACATCAGCCGATGATTCTAAGGACGGCCTGATCTCGGAACCCATTTCTCCGTAAATACCTCTTCGGAAAACGGATAAAGAGCACACAAGAAAACTTCTTCGTCGGCACGGGCAAGCCCGCTCGCAACAATCGCTTCGGCATAATATTTCAGTTGGCGTAGAGCCTTGTCTTTGTAGGCCGAATCGCCAGTCTTGTAATCGAGAACCCAAAGCCGTCCGTCAGGGTCGCGACCCCAAAGATCGATTTGTCCATCGACCGCATACTCGTCGCGAACGTATGTGAAGCTCCACTCGACTTCGCCTGAAACCAAAATGGAGCCGAGGTTTGGTTCTTTCAAACTCAGGAGCCATCGCAGTGCCTTGCGTGCACCTTCTTGTTCGCCCTCCACAAACCATCGAGCGATTTCACGCCCCATCATTTCGGTGTTCTCAGCCTCATCGCGTGCTGCATCTGGCTTTGCCATTTCAAAAACCCGGTGCAATCGGGTTCCTCTTGCTGCTGCTGTCGCCATGGCGAGCGAACGTTTGCTAGTCTGGGCAAAAGAGCGCTCATTCGGTTTCATCAGCGAAGCTTGTTCGTCTTCCATTTCGAGCAGACGGCTGACAGATACACTAGCGAAAACTTTCTCGTTTCGTTTACGCTCGACGCTTCCCCATGGCACTCGAAGTTCGGCAAGACCGATCTTGGGGCCGAACTGTCCAGTCGGCGCGTCGACGGCAGAGACCGTTGAATAACTTGGGTGGACACCAGATTCCCGAGACAAACGGAAGTACGATAGAAAACTTTTCGGTTTTGGTTCGCCCGTTGCCGAGAGGAATAGCGACTCTCGGGCGCGAGTCATCGCAACGTACAAAAGGCGTTTTTGTTCTTCGACACCCCAGCCAGCTAAAATATCGTTCCACTCGCGCGCCAGCGGACCGGCCGCGGAACCGCCATCGTCGTCGACAGATAGTCCAACGCTCCACAGCCGCTTCTGTTCGTGTAAAACAAATTCGTTGGTCGTTCGGCCTCTTCCGGCGGGATCCGACAAGAACGGAAGAAAAACGTGGTCGAACTCGAGTCCTTTCGAAACATGAATCGTCATCAGATGAATACGATCGGGCTTAGCCGCAGCCACGGCATCGCGATCGTTGGTTTCACTTTCGCCGCCGCGGTCTCCCCCACCGAGAATCTCGTCGTTGAATCGTCGAGGAACAAATCCCGCTTGGCGTTCGGCGACGGCGAGTTTTGAAATAAATTTGAGTGCGTTCGCTTCGCGTCGACCACTCGGATCTAAAACTCCGCACCACGAAAAAAAGTCGCAACTCATCAGAATTTCACGAAACGCCTGAACCAGTCCGCGCTCGCGAGCCGCAATCAGACCCGCTTGCAAAGTTTCAATTTCATGGAGGTCTGGATGAAGCGATTGCTCTTTCTCGAGAACCTGCCACAGCGACGTCGAACGATGGTAACCCTTAACCAAAATAGATTCGTCTATCGGGAACCAGGCGGTTCGAGCGAGATGGATCAAGTTCTCGTCGTCATGAGGATTCGAGAGAAATCCAAGCAGAGCGCAAAGATCTGAAACCTCGAGTCGATCCGAATAAGCACCGGCTGTGTGAACCTGAAATGGCAAACCTCGACGCCCAAATTCTCGAGCAACGATCGCAAGGTCTTTGTTTGAACGACTTAAAACCGCAATCGATGAAGGCGATGCACCAGAACTTAAAATTTTCGCTACCGCGTTGGTAATCTGCTCGGCCTCCAATCGCCTAAGATCATCGACTTTCAATTTTTTCAAATCGCCACCGTCATCGGCAGAGGTCGCCGGTTCCATCGCTAAGAAAGTCACCGGGCCCATTGGACTCGGTCGTGACGCCGCTCGAACTCCGAAGTTCTCTTGGTCTGCGCGGACCGATATCATTACTTGAAAATCCGCGCCGAGGTCTGAGACCGCATGGTTCACGAACTTCATGACCTCGGGGTGCGAACGACGGTTGCCGAGGAGCTCCGTTTTTTCATGGGTCTCAGCATTCGCCAGCTCTTCGCGATCCAAGAACACATTGGGGCGTGCGCCCCGAAACAGATAAATACTCTGTTGTGGATCACCAACGACAAACTGCGGTCGACCCTTCGCAAGGGCCGCGATCAACAACACTTGTCGGGGTGAGGTATCCTGATATTCGTCGATCAACCAATGATCCCAACCGGCCGCGTAACTCTCGGCAGATTTCGGTGACTTGTGAATAAGTTCTAGCGCCAACAATTCGAGATCTTCCAGCTCAATAAGCCCAGCGCGAAACTTTTCCACTCGAAGTGCCGTCGAAAACTCTTCTTCGACGGTCGCCAACGCCGCATTTACCTGCGCAAATTTCGCAATTGCCGGAATTTCGCTGGTAAGATCGGCTATCGTTTTTTCGAAACCCTTGATGGGATCTTTCCATTTTTTGCCGGCACCAAAATCAATTTTGATTTTTCCGCCATTGGTGATGCT
>JAYSST010000081.1:0-2020 GCA_043720435.1 Bdellovibrionales bacterium | reverse complement strand
AGGAGCATAGGCTAGACCGCGGGCAATCGCTGACCCCATCCCCGGCAAAACTCGGAAATAACCTTCCGGAGTTCGTTCACCTGTCAGGAAAGGACGATCGACCGGGTCGATGTCTGAAGTCAGCAGCGTTGCGCCGAGACTGTCGGTTCGTGCAATGATCAAAGAAGGGACGTCCAAAACGTCTGCCGCCAAACGAGCGGCGGTCAATGTTCGAATGAACGTCGACGTTGGAACCAAAACTTTTCCACCCAAGTGGCCGCACTTTTTCTCACTTGCGAGTTGATCTTCGAAGTGAACCCCAGCGGCGCCAGCTTCAATCATCGACTTCATAAGTTCAAAAGCGTGCAGTGGACCGCCGAAGCCGGCTTCAGCGTCGGCGACGATTGGTACGTAATAATCAATGCCGGGTTTTCCTTCAGAACGTTCAATTTGATCCATGCGAGTCAAAGCGTTGTTGATGCGTTTTACCACCATCGGAACCGAGTTTGACGGATAGAGGCTCTGATCTGGATAAGTTTGGCCGCTCATGTTTGCGTCGCCAGCAACCTGCCATCCAGAAAGATAAATAGATTCCAGGCCAGCTTTTGCGTACTGAACGGCCTGGGCACCTGTCATCGCACCCATCGTGTGAACGTACTCTTTCGTTTTCAAATTATCCCAAAGGCGGGCCGAACCGCGTGCCGCGAGAGTGTGCTGAACTTTAACCGTCGACTGAAGCTTGATAACTTCAGCTGCCGTGTACGGGCGTTTTACGCCATTCCATCGTGTTGACAATTTCCATGATGATTCAAGATCTGTTGCGGTACGTGAAAAATCAAACTCTGCTGTGGACATGGGTGTCTCCCTCTTGCGTGCCAGTTGTAATGCCGACGTTGGGTTTAAGTCTGTCCATGGCGGGAAGGGTTAAGAACGGCGCAAATGTCTGTTGCTCGACAAGCTCGAGCAACAGAGTTTCCGCAGTTTTTAATTCGCTTGCGGCGATAGAGAGAGAATCATCTTTCAAAAGTAAGAGTTGAGCTGAAGCGGCACGAATGCTCGTAGCCAGCCACTCGCTCGTCACGCGATCACCGGTATCGAGTACAACAGAATTTTTACGCCACTGCCAAAGTTGCGCGCGAGAAATTTCTGCCGTCGCCGCGTCTTCCATCAAACCGTGTATCGCGACGGCACCAAGACCATTAAGCCAGTGGGCAAGATATCGTAAGGCGACGTCGATGTTGAGAGCGACGCCCGCCAAAGTGGGTTGATGCGACATGAAGGGTTCTTCTGAAGCCCGCGGAAGCAGGTCAATGGTTCGCGGTTCACGGCCAGCGCGATTAACATCGCGTCCAGAATTTTCAAAAGCCTCGCGAGCAATCTGCACGAGGTCTGGATGCGCGACCCATGTACCTTTGAAGCCCTGCCGCGCTTCACGTTCTTTGTCGGCTCGCACGTTAGCTAGAGCCTGTTCGTTTTTCTCGGCATCTTTGCGCTGTGGTATCAGTGCCGACATGCCACCCATTGGATATGCGCGGCGTCGGTCGCACACGGCAACGATTTTCTCGGCGTAACGACGCATGAACGGAGTATCCATCGAAAGGCGTCCGCGATCGGGGAAAGTCATTTCATAACGAGTATTCGCCAGTGATTTTATCATCGAAAACAAATAATCCCAGCGACCCGCATTGAGTCCGAGGATGTATTCGCGAAGTTCGAATAAAATGTCTTCCATTGCGAGCGCTGCAGGCAAAGTTTCGATCAGTGCCGTGACACGAATACATTTCAATGGAAGTCCGAGTTCGTTTTCGCTATAACGAAAGACTTCGGCCCATAATCGCGCTTCAAGCGGCGATTCCATTTTTGGAAGGTAGTAGAACGGACCTCGACCAGTGTCGCTTCCGAATTTTCCGCCATGATAGAGATAAAGTCCAAAGTCGAAGAGTGATGCCGACATAGCGGACCCATCCACGACAAAACGCGGCTCGGGAAGATGCCAACCGCGGGGTCGAACAATAAGTGCCGCAAGTTTTTTTTCTTCAAC
>JAYSST010000080.1:0-2021 GCA_043720435.1 Bdellovibrionales bacterium | reverse complement strand
CGCAATAGTTTCACGGAGAGCATAAAACTAGGCCGTTCCACGGCACTCGTGGTCGCAGATGGGCGCTGGCGAATTCCACGTGTTTCAATTTGATAACTTAGAATTTCGCGAAGATTTATGTCAGCACCGGCATCGAGCTTCTCGGCTGTTAGGTTTTTAACAGGTGTCAGGATTAACAACAGTCGGAATGCGGCGATTGTGATGAAACCGTCACACTTTCGGTTCATCTATTCCATTCGTCAATACGAGTAGTTAGACTGGATGAAGTTAATAAATGGTCTGCAAATGTGGTTCGTAGTGTCGCAGATCAGACAGTGAGAGGCAGCAGTGTAGCAGGATCGGGAAGCAGCTAAATTTCAAACAAAGTTCGAGACACGAAGGGGAACCAAATGGCCGTAAAGCAAACTCCGAAAGTTCGAGTCCTAAAGAAGCACTACACCCGCGCAGAGATTCTAGAAAGCCTCGTGTACGAGCTAAAACCCTTCGTCATCGCGGCCTCAGGTTTTGCTGGAGCAGTTTACTTTACACAAGTCGGGCAGAATTTCGCGAAGTACTCGAGCATGACACTGATGGCTTGCGGCCTCATCATTCTCTACGCTCGCGCAAAAGACCGCGGCGTTATAAAATAGGCTGCGCGGGCGAGCCTGAGAGCTTCGCAGGAGCGAGGCTCAGGCGAGACCCCGCTTCGCTGTGCCTGCACGTCTGCAGGCACATTTAGCTTCTTCCTAGGTAAGCTGTCTCTAACTGATGATCCCGAAGCCAACGACGATGTCGAAAGCATTCGGGATCGTGCTTTTTGACGAGGTCCCAAAACGATTTCGAGTGATTCGCGTGAACCAGGTGCGCGAGCTCGTGCACAACGAGATAATCAATCACTGCTTCCGGAGCGAACACGAGTTTCCAATTGAAGCTGACGTGTCCCAATGACGAACAGCTTCCCCACCGCGTTTTCTGACAGCGAAACGAAAGTCCACTTGGCATCACGTCCATCGCTTTCGCGAAATGCGACACTCGTTCGGGCAAGTGCAGTCTCGCTTGCGCATCAAAATACTTGGCGATCGCTATGCGGATTTTGTCGGGCGTTCGTTCTGAAGCCGAGCTCGCGAACACCAGGTGATTTTCGATCAACTCGACACGCGGGCGTTTTGATCCGTCCTCGAACAGCAACGTCCGCTCAATGCCGAAAACTCGAAATTTTTCGCCTTCAGTGAATAGTCGAGGCGGGTTTTTCAACCGCACGTCGCGAACCTTCGCTTGTTGAGATTCAATCCAATCGTGATTCGCCAGTACAAACTCTTGCACAAGCTTCATCGTCGCCTTAAGCGGTGCCGTCACTTTGAGTGAACCATCGTTCTGAACCGTCAAGCGCAAGCCTTCTCGACGGCGGCGACCGAAGACAGTTCGAGCCTTCCGTCGTTCGACAGACACTTTAAAGGGGCCGATTTTCAAATCATCCACAGAGATTTGTTTACTTTAATTTGCAGCTTCACGCTTCATCTAATTCCAGGTATTCACAGCCCATGACTCGCGACGCGAAACGTTCAGTATTTGATGCACTCACCCCCGACTTTATTCTCGGCGCGGTTGAGAGCAGCGGGTTTCAGCCGACCGGAGAAATCATTCAGCTTAACAGTTACGAGAATCGCGTCTTCGACATCAAAGTTGAACCACACGAACTTGTTGGCCCATCGGCCGGCGCACGTCCCGCGATCATTGCGAAATTTTATCGACCTGGTCGCTGGAGCGTCGATGCGATTCAAGACGAGCACGATTTTCTGCTCGACTTGAAGAATGAGGGCATTCCCGCCGTCGCACCGTTCGTCACCGGCGATGAAGAAACTGTTTTTTTCTATGAAGGTTTTCCGACGGCGCTGTTTCCGAAAACAGCGGGGCGAATGCCGCAGGAGTTTATAAACGGGGAACTCGAACAGGTCGGTCGTTTGCTTGCACGTTTGCACAACGTGGGCGCCCGGCGGCCCGCACCTTATCGACTGACACTCGACGCGCAAACTTATGGATAC
>JAYSST010000079.1:0-4906 GCA_043720435.1 Bdellovibrionales bacterium | reverse complement strand
TCAGTCTGTTCATCGGCGGCGGCGTGGTCATTGGACTTGGTAAAAAACTTTTTACCAGATACGCGTCGAAGTGGTTTGCAACTCGTATCGTTCCATTAGTTCCAGCTTTCGCGCGAACGAAGCTGGCACTCGGGGTCCTCACGGCAAGTATCGTCATAATCCCGACGGGCCTGATAGTCGCTTCGGTTTCGAGCGAACATGAAACCGGTAAAGTTTTCCTCGAAAATCTTCAAGTGTCGTTAGCTGAGAATAACACTGAGGCTGATAGAGCTTCGGTGTTGCGCCAAAATGCGCTTGATAGCGAACGGCGCGTGCTTGAGTTTGCGCATTGGGTAGGACCGCGCATACCGAAAGTACAGACGTCACCGCAGGATTACGAGCAACTCTCCAAGCGCTTTATTTCGGACGTAAAATTCATGGGTCCGCACTTTTCAAAGCTCAATGAGCAAGAATCGGAGCTCGAGGCACGGCGCGCTTTGCTCGAGCAAGAGCTTGGCAGCATTCCCGGCATTTCAGCGAAGCTTCTGAATATCGCGGAAGAGCGGAAACATCGCGCGCTTTCCGAGCCAGACACGAAGCTTCTCCGCTCTGCGCAGTACCTTGCTTCACTTCGCCTGACGTTAAAAATTATCATTGCTGCGAAACAGACCTAAGATTCTTTTCGGTCGACAATCATGACGGTAAGACGACTCACACAGACGAGTTCTTGTTTTTCGTCATGAATCTCGATGTTCCACACGTGAAGACTTTGTCCTACCCGTATCGGACGGCAGCGGCCCGTAACAAGCCCAGAGGTCGCAGACTTTAAGTGATTCGCGTTGATTTCGATTCCCACCGGCATCTTATCTTTCGACGTTAAGCAGAGTGCAGAAGCGATGCTTCCCAGCGTCTCGGCAAGTGCGACAGAGGCTCCGCCGTGAAGAAGACCTGCGGGTTGTTTGGTGCGGTGATCGACCGGCATTGTGGCTGTAAGTGAGTCGTCCCCAATCTCGGTAAACAACATCCCAAGCGCTTCACACATGGTGCCGGCGGACATTTTTTGGATCGTTTCGATCGATGGTTTCTGCGTCCAGATCATAAAAGATTTCTTTCTTTGAGTGCGCTGGTGAAAACCGCTTTCGCATTTTCTAACACTGGCGCGCCATGAGTCATCACGATGGATTCAAAATCACAAGCGGCAATGATCTTAAGCGAATTCTTAAACGCTTCGAGATCCTTCACATACCGAAGGTAAAACGAGCTGATGCCAAAACGTCGATAGGTGCCGAACATTTTTAAAATCATCCACGCACCGATGCCTTTGGCGTCGAGCAAATTGAAGAACAGATCTGTCACGACGAGCGTTTTCGATTTGAGGTGAAGAAAAACGCATTCGTTGATGTTCGGGGCTCCGGCTAACGGAAACACTTGGATCTCATCCGAATAGTTCCAAGATTTGGCGTCGAGAATCTTATCCCAAGCCACATCCGGGCGCTTCTTCCGAAAACCTTCAACGCCCCACAGAGTCGCCTCGGGAAACGTTTTCCGGGCAAGATGAATGCTAACGTGATGTAGAAGATTGGGCGCAACGATATCGGTCACACGTCCAAAAGATCTTAACGATGCTTCCTGCTCGGGTATTTGCTTACCTGGTGACACTAAGACGACTCCGCGTGATGTACGCAGTGCGATCGACGTGACCGGAAGAATCATGAGGGGCATCGAAACGGATGAATGCAAAGTCAGAATATCCTCGTGAAGCGGCTTCATGCGATTTTGTCTTTCAAAAGCGCGGCGTCGCGGGCGTAAAGCGCTCGAGAAAGTAAAATGTGTGCGATGAGTGCTCCACCGACGCAGACGGGTACAATCAGCGTATAGGGAGTGTGAGTCAGAAGCTGAAGTTTAGGTTCGATGCTCCACGCGAAGGGAAGCGGCGACGAAAAGAGGGCGACCCGCATCACATTCAGCAGCAATCCAAATCCTAGAATGTTAAAAAGTCGAGCTATACTTCGGTATTTGCCTGCGAACGGAAATGCGACGATGGCGGCGATGCCTGTTACGATATCAAGATTTTGCCCAGTCCAAGTCATCGTTTGCGGAATTGTTCCTTGTTGGACCCACTCGTGAAGAACGAGTTCGAGCGGAAGCCTGAACGCTTGAAAGAGAATTAAAAAACTGATTGGTACGCCCAATGCCAGCCTTTTTCCAATCGGTGAAAACGCGAATGCAATCGACGTTACAATTGCTGACAGAAACAACATCGGTAACCCGGGCATCGGATTTTCACGCGCATAACCTGATTCGACCATTGCCCAAAACATGGCGAGCCAAGCAAAAACCCAGAACATGATGACTCGAGTTTTCTTAAACGCTGTGGATGGTTCGATCTTTCGATACGAATAAAAGACTCCGTATCCGAGCGCGAGAAGAACGCACGCAACGATTGCGAGAAAAGCGGCGAGACTCATCTGACTTGCTGGTATCATTTCAAATCCCATAGTACGGTCAATGTAATGGGAAATAGGGCGACTCTCTATCGTTTTCGCATCGAGCTGTCAGATGTCGATAGGGGCATTTACGAACCCGTTGATTTTCGTGCTGCACTTCATCCCTCCGAAACGATGCGCTATCTTTTAACCCGGGTTCTTGCGTTTGCGCTGAATTACAAAGAGGGGATCGAGTTTGCGCCTGGCGGTATCAGCGATACTGAAGAGCCCGCGATCCGCGTCAAAACACTCGACGGCCGAACGACCGAATGGATCGAGATCGGCAATCCTTCGTCAAAGAAACTGCACAAGGCGACCAAAAGTGGCGCGATCGTGAAGGTCTACGCCCATAAAGATCCTTCGCTCTTAGTTAAAGAGTTACTTGAAGGCGATGTGCATCGCGGTGACGAGATCGAAATTTATTCCCTCCGCAATAGTACGGAAGAGGAAAGCGGCGAGTTTTTGAACGACCTTGAGGCGATGCTCGGCCGGGATAACAATTGGAGCCTCATTTCGAATGAAGGCACGCTGACGGTGATGATGAAAGACGCTGGAGTCGCGAAGACAGCCGTCGGTGAACTTCGACAGCATCTGTTGACGAGTTAAATTGGCGAATTAGATTAGCGACCTGAAGAAGCTGGCGCGTGGCCCTTGTCTGCTTCCATCTTGCCAGCCATCTGGCTGATTTTTTGGCGCTCAGAACGAGAGAGGTACTGCTCGAGCAATTGCGGGTTTGCCATCATCTTTCCAACCAGTTCCTGCATTTTCAGCGGATCGCCGCCGGTTTCTTGAACGATTTTTTCCATGACAGACGCCGAAATTTGATAAGCGCCGTCGGTTTCTCCGCCAAGCTGTGATTTTACTCGCGCATCAAACGCAGCCGCCTTTGGGTCACCCTTAAGCATTGCGGCTCGTTTTGCCGGATCATTCAAAGCTTCTTGAGTCTCGCGAAGTGCTTGCTGTGTCGCTGCGTCTTGCGTTTGCGCTGCGGGCGCAGGGGCTTCGCCAGGAGCGAACGGCGCTGCACCTTTCGCGTACGAAGTGTCCATGACTGCTGTGAAGACGAGCGCGATTGCGATCAACTGTGCAGAGAAAAGAGTAGCGCGAGTCATAGGCAAGACCTCCGTTTGATAGCCTCTTCTTATCGGCTCAAGGGGAGACTTGTTTGAACTAAAACGCGCGTCTCAAGTTGAGACAGTTTAGTCGAATGCCTCGGCGAAAACGTTCTTCATATCGAATCCGTCGGCTTCAAGCTTCGATTTCACGTCCTTGATCATTGCGCCATTGCCGCAAAGGTAGAAGGTCGTCGGAATTCCTTTGTAATCGAAATCGTCGATATGATTCTGAACGTAACCCTTCGGACCCGTCCACGATTCATCCGGTCGCGATAAGACGTACTGATATTCAAAATTCGAGAGCTGAGATTTCAGCCGTTCGAGCTCAGTCCGATAATAAATATCGTCTTTGTAGCGAACACCGAACAACAGTCGGTAACGCAAATCCGGGAACTTTTTTAAATTAGATTCAATGAACGAGAAATGTTGAGAAATACCAGAGCCGGTATTCATGAATATGATTTGTTCGGTCGGTGGCTCCTTGAAAAACACGCGACCGAAAGGCCCCGTAACGTCCAGCACGGCTCCTTCATTCAAATCCCACACGAATTTTGAAGCGATACCGTTATCAACGTATTTAAAAACAAGGCGAAATCCGTCCTTCTGCAGGTCGGTGGATGCGATCGAGTACGCTCGAAGTGCGGGTTTAAGAGGTTTTCCATCGTCGCCGGTGGGGCCTTTTGAAAGATCAGGCGGTACGTGCAGCATCACGAATTGTCCGGCACGAAATTCAAAATCTTTGGGTTCGGTGCAGGAAATAAAAAGTTCGCGAATCTGCGGAGTGTAATCGCAGATTTTGGAAACCGTCATTTTTCGAAGAATGCGAGTCGGGTGAAGCGCCTTCGGTTGCGGTACACCTGTGTTCGGAGTCGAGGTCATGATTTCATTTCTTTGAGGAGGCGCGGTCGCTCCTTTTTGTAGAATTCCATGGCTTCGCGAATGACGTGAAGAGCAGCGTCGCGATCGAGGAATCCATCGACGACAACTGCCTTATTTTCGAGAAGTTTATAGTCCTCGAAAAAGCGCTGAACCTCTTTCATTCTGTGAGGCGGCAGTTCGTTGATCGAACGGTAGTGTGAAACTTCGGGGTCGTAGGCGTGGACCGCAATGATTTTGTCGTCCGCTTCGCCTTGATCTTTCATTTTCATTACACCAATGGGAATTGCGGTCATCAAAACGCCAGGTACAACCGACTCTTGACCCAAAACCAGAACGTCGAGCGGGTCATTGTCTTCGCAATAGCTCTGCGGAATAAAACCGTAGTTGGCCGGATAGTGAACGCTTGAAAAAAGAACGCGGTCGACTTTCAAAAGTCCGCTCGGTTTG
>JAYSST010000078.1:0-2029 GCA_043720435.1 Bdellovibrionales bacterium | reverse complement strand
GTGACCTTCGCGAGTAGTTTCGGAGTGTACGGTGAATACGTGATGCCATAAACATGATCACCTTGCGTGAGCTTCAATCTTGTCGCCGAGAATCCCGGTACAGCCGACGTCGTTCGGAATGCATCGTACGATGCCCACACATAACCGCCATTTTTATACCCAGCGCCCCAAGAATTCGCGATCTTAAATGCACCGAGTTCTGCCGCATCGACGGAACCGTTTCCATTGATGTCGGTCCAAATGTTGTCGTCGTAACCGACGATCGTCATCAAGTGACCACCATTCGTACCATTTTGGTATTGCATGATCGATTGGCCGACAAACGAGTTGGCGGTCGAATTCGGGTTGGTTTGTACAGTGCTATAAACCCAGCTATTCACATACGTGCCAAAGACAAGAACGTGTCCATTCAGCAGAGATTGTTTTACGGTCGCCATTCCAGCGTCGGTGGTGACGAGGTACGCAGCCGTCTGCGACACACGCGAGTTGATCGCTGTGCGCCAGTGCTCGGGGTTTAATTCCCACCTTCGATAATCGCCTGCGACGTAGGGAAGTTCGCTCAGCCGTGGAGCTCCATGATTCGAAACTACTGCATACGCATGCGATGAATTTGACCCATTATCGACCCCGCCGTTGATCATGTTGTATACGAATCGTGGAGAATAGGATTGGCTCGGCATATTCTTGTTATCGCAACCAGTTGCGAGGCAAACTTCGTGGCTCATTTGATAATAGGCGATCGCCCATGTGACGCACGAACCTTCGTTGCCTTGATCTCCAACAGGCGGAAATGCGGGCATCGACGAGTTGTCGACCTCCGCTACTGATGTTCCAGACACTTCTTGTCCAGATGCCGAGCCAGTTGCAGAACTCAAACCGTCTTCGGTAGTTTCGATTTCTTTACGATTTGATTTTTGTAAGTCGGGCAGACCTTGTTTTCGGCGCTCTTTATTAATCCGCTCGAGGCCGATATTGTTCGGATTCACTTTTTGAACTTTTACTTTGTCGAGTTTTGTCAGTTCATCTGCTGTCATCGGCTTGAGGCCGGTCGCACGATTGCCAGAAGGAGATACGGGTCCCGCGTTGATGAACAATACGTTCGCTGCTGCGACGAATAAGACACCAGTCGTGAGCGCTTGCCACTTCTTCATAATTCCCCCTCAGGAACATCCACTGTAAGGGAAGTAATTGAAATGAGCCTTTAAATTGAGATCTCGTGATCGCAATGAAACGTCGAGAATTTCGACTGTCAAACTTCGTGGCGTGAACCAGAAACAGAACTGAATTGGCAGACGACATTGTCCTCAGACGACGGCTTTTCTCAAAATGTCTCTTTTAGACTAAACCGATTCCGCCATCGACGCTGACCACGGCCCCTGTGGTCCATTCAGAACCAGGACCAGTCAACGCCCAGATCATGTGAGCAATTTCTTCGGAACGACCGACGCGTCCAAGCGGGTGATAGGCGCCCATTGATTCAACGAACTCTGTTTTTGATTGCGCAGCCGTAACACCTGGGCGGGCGGCATGAATCGGTGTATCGACAATGCCAGGGCAGACTGCGTTTATACGTACGCGATCCGGAGCCGATTCTTTGGCGAAGCTGTGCCCCCAGTTAATCAGCGCAGCTTTTGATGCGGAATAAGCCGGCGTGTTCGCTGTCGGGCGAAGACCAAGCGTCGAACTCACGGTCGTAATCGAACCACGATTTCTCTTCAAAAAAGGGTACAACGCCTGTGTTAGACGAATGACACCAAACATATTCGTTTCGAAGATGCGATGCCAGCTTACATCGCTCGATTCGAGTGTCGTAGCTTGTTCATATATTCCAGCGTTGTGCACTAGCGACGTGATTCGATTTGCGATCGAAAGATTTTTTCGCGCCCACTCTTGGGCCGTCTTAAGTGAATCCGCCGACGCAACGTCAAATGGAAAAACACTAGCACGAGGTCCGATTTGATTCGCGACCTCTGCTAACGGTTCGGGTCTTCGACCCAACAGCACTACATCCCAACCTTCGTTTGCAAAG
>JAYSST010000077.1:0-13689 GCA_043720435.1 Bdellovibrionales bacterium | reverse complement strand
CGAGAATTGCGAGATCAAGGGCAGCCCATTCGACTCGCGTGTTCGCGAGGATAGCAACACGATCACCTTTTCGAACGCCAATCGATTGCAAACCAGCTGCGAGCGATTCGACGAGGCGTCGGTACTCAGTCCAGTTGAGTGACAACCAGGTGTTTCCGCGACCATGCCGTCGTGTATTTAGGGTCTGACAAAAGCGGACAGCGATCTTTAATGGATGACGTTTCGTGGTTTCAAGAAATCGGCGGATGACGTTGTCTGACATAGACACACGTCATGTCATCCTTTAGAAGAAATGTCAGCGTCCTGCCGGGCGTGGGCCACGAATATTGGCCCTTGGAATCAAAGTGATTCGCCGAGTCGTGTTTTCAGCGATGCGAATTCGCACTTCGTCGCTTGCCTTAGTCACTGGATCAAAAACTCGAACCGTCACATCTTGATCAGCGGGAATTTGGAGACCGTTGACGGGACCGTTCGGCGCGATAATTTTACCATCGACCGAAATTTCGCCGTTACCCATAACAGTAATATCCAAATAAGCCTTACGATCCGCTTTTAAAGCGTAACTGATCGAGCGACCCTGCTGGACGATCATGCGTTCCGTTTGCTCTTTGTGACCCGGCAGTTTTAACGTCCACTCGATCTCTTCGCCGTCTTTGCGTACGAGAGTTGTTGGAGTCAATTCACCGGTCGATGTTCCGTTGATCAGAATCTCTGCTCCCGGTGGGCTCGAACTCACGGGGATCATCACTCGAATCGGACCTGTCGAGCTTCTCTCGGTGCTTTCGGTTGGTCCTGCGGGCTGCGGTTTCGCCTTCGGAATAAGCCCGGCTTCACGCATCACTCGTGAGACGAGCAAATTTGATTTCTCGGGATTTGCGAAATACCAGACGCCGCCGCCGACTAAAAGTCCGATGACTAAAAGTACGGCGATCAACGATGCGTAACTAGAACTCTGCTTCGTGTATGAACTGTTTTCGAGGCGCGAACGTGCGCTGCTGCCGCCGCCATACGTTCCGGCGTGCGTGTGCTGCGAGGGTCCGCCCGGACCAGGAGCCTGGCCGAGATTCGCATTGTATTGCGTATACGGATTTGGACCGCGTTTCACAGGCTCGATTTTTAGCGAGTCTGCTTCCCTATTATTATTAACTTCGGGGAACTCTTTTTGCTCAACGATGTTAACTTTTCCGGCTTCGCGAACTTCGAATGGCGAAGACGGCATACCGCTTGATGTTGCCGCAGGTGATGCGGCTTCCTCTTTGCGCCCTCGCGGATCAAGTCGCTTTTCGAGCTGTTTTTCGAGCGTGTTAACGTCAGGTCGCTCGGCACGAATACTTTTTTGAGTCGATAGTGAATTGCCGGTCGTATCTTCCGGCGGCGGAGCCACCCGTCGTTTTGGACGAACGAGCTGAGAAAAGTCGAGCTTTGCATAGTCGAGCAGTTTTCTGTGCGTATCTTCGATCTCTTTTGCGAACAAGGTCTTCAAGAACTTGGCGAAGTCTTGTTTCGAAAAGTCTGGGTATTTTAAGTTCAGGAATCGGTGCAAGTCGCGGTGAAGATCTTCGGCATTGCGATAGCGAAGATTGCGATCTTTCGCGAGCGCTTTTGAAACGATCTTCTCGAGCTCTGGTGGAATATTCGCGTTCAGCTTGCGAAGTGGCTGAATGTTGCACTCTTTGATTTTTCGAAGAATTTCTATTTCGTTCTTCCCGATGAAGAGACGATCGTTGGCAAGCAGCTCCCACAAGATAATACCGAGCGAAAAGACGTCGGTACGTTGATCAACCTCTTGGGCGTCGGCTTGTTCCGGAGACATGTAACCGAATTTACCTTTAAGCGTACCGGCGCGAGTCGATTCGATTTGCGTCTCGGCTTTCGCAATACCGAAGTCGACGACTTTGATTTCGCCATCGAAGCTTAGCATTACGTTGTGCGGAGACATATCGCGATGGATAATGTTCAGCGGTTTTGCAGTTGCCGGATTCAAACAGCGATGAGCATGGTCGAGGCCCGCAGCGATTTCTTTTGCAACGTATACGATGTGCTCGATACCGAGGCCGCTGTTCGAAGTTTTCACTTTGTTGAGAATCTGTTTGAGGTTTCGCCCGTTGACGAAATCCATCACGATGAAAAACTGATTCTTTTCGATACCGAATTCGGTGATAGTGGCGATGTTCGAGTGCTGAAGATTAATTGCGATCGAAGCTTCGTCTTTGAACATGTCGACGAATTCAACTTGTTCTGAAAACTGCGGCAGAATGCGCTTAATTGCTACGAATTTACCAACACCACCGGCGCCGATACTTCGAGCAAGGTAAACTTCTGCCATACCACCCATAGCAAGCTTCTCGAGAAGCACGTATTTGCCGAAGGTTTCAAGTTTCATTATATCCACGGTTCTTCTTCGGTAATTGATTGAAACCCCTTGAGATATGCCGGGTTAGGCCGACGTAACCCAGACCGTTACTCGACTCTAGGCTAGACTTTCGGTCGGTCCAGCGGTCAAGATTGAGACGGTTAAAGTGAGATTGTCGGTGCGGAGGCGAAATGCTTTGGGTCGGATTAACGGGAGGAATCGGGAGCGGTAAAAGTACCGTTGCAGCAATTCTCGAATCGTTGGGCATCGCAGTTATTTCTGCAGATCTTTTGGCGCATGAAGTGATGTCCGCCGGCTCACCGGGCGCGACTCGCATTCAGAAAACATTTGGCGACTCAGTCTTGGCTCGCGATGGCAGCGTCGATCGTGCAAAACTCGGAGCAATTGTCTTTGGCGATCCTGCAAAAAGACTCGCGCTTGAAGGCATCGTTCACCCTGAAGTTAGAAAAAAATCGGCCGGCGAAAAAGCCCGTCTCGAACAGCGTGGTGATGCCCTTGGCGTATATGAAATACCGCTCTTGTTTGAAAAAAAATTAGAGGATCAATTCGATCTGATCGTGACCGTCGCAGTCTCTTCCGAAATTCAAGTCGAGCGTTTGATGAAACGATCCGGACTGACTGTGGAACAGGCGTATGCACGTATTTCATCTCAACTAAGTCAGGATCTGAAAATTCAGGCTTCTGACTTTGTCATTTGGAATGATGGGGACGAGCGCGAGTTGCGTAAACAGACGCAGAAAATCATTGCCGAAATTAATAAGAAATAGCGGTTTTGCTAGAAGGCGAAGACCACGCCGAGAGTCGCTAGTGCCTTGACGCTTTCTGTAGCGAAAATCGATTCGACATCGACTCGAATGCTAATCGGGTCGAATGTTGTTAACTCAAATCCACCGCCGACGCGAACCTGCCAATTTCTTAATCGTAAAAACGTTACAAGTTGATCGCGACCGACGATTCGAACGCCACCGCCGTACTTGTAGAACCACCGGAGCCGTTCGTTTCCGGTCACATTTCGTCGTGCAAAGTGCAAGGTGCCGTTTCCATCGGCGCTGACATCGGCTCCGGCCTCGACTCCACGAAGATCGGCTAGCGGAAAAGCGTATAAAACGCCGAATCCTAGACCTGGGTTTTGTAAATTGCTAAGTGCCCACTCGGCACCCGCGCGAAGCGACAGCGAGCTACGAAATTTATGATAATAGGCGTCCGGATCTGAAAGTTTCCGACTTACGGAAGGTGCTGGAGTTATGTTCACGATTTTGGCGCGTTCAAGCTCCTCGACAGTTGGTGGAACGTCTGGGTGCTTCGCATCGGACAAGTCGGGTGCGGTCGGAGTCTTAGCAGCCCACGCGGTGCTAGAACTCAACTGACTACACACGAAAGCGCATAGCAAAATGCGGGACATTACGAAGTTCAAACTCGTTAGGTTTTTCGTCACCCACTGATTGTAGCGTCGCGTAAGAGGCGTCGACCAGAAAGAATTCGCCTTGCGACGAAAGTCGGTTCTTACCGGTTATGGATGAGCTTTTGTGTTTCCACGTCTAAACTTTGTGTCTACCTCTTGGAGAATTTCAGATGTTGAAAAAGCTGCTGCTCGGGTTGCCATCTATGATCACACTTGCGGTGCTGGGATCAATTGCTGAGGGGGCCACAGGCGACGTGAAGGATTTCACGATTCATCAACAAGGCCTCAGCATTCGGGCCTTAGGAATGGGCAACGCGTTCACAGCGGCCGTCGATGATTACAGCGCAATCTTCTACAACCCGGCGGCTCTTGCTTTTCTCGAAGAGCCAGTCATGAATCTCGCTCTCTTCCAAGCGGGCGTTGACTCGAAACTTTCGGGTTTCGTAAGCGAAATCGGTAAAGTTTCAAGTTCGAACGACGTCTCGGGGATGACGGCGCTGTTGGAAAAAAATTATGGCAGTCACTATTCAGCGCGGCTCGGGCTGCTCAACGTTTACTGGGCGCGGCCGAAGTGGGCGTTCGCGTTTATTCCAGTCGATCTTGCACTTGAAATTCGAGTCGCTCAGTCGGTTGGGCCACAGCTTCAATTGGTGGCAAGACAAGATACGACAATCGCCTATGCGCGTGCATGGAAAATTCCGTTAGACGGGGGCAAACTCTCGGTGGGTGCGACCGCCAAAACGGTCTATCGCGGCTACTTGAACAAGTCGATAAACGCGGTCGAACTCGCTTTCGATTCAAATATTATGAAAGCCGAAGACTCGATGGAAGGACTGACGTTTGATGTCGACCTCGGAGTTCTGCACACTCCCGACGTACCGACGAAGGGCTTTTTTAAGTTTCTCAGCTACATGAAACCGACGTTCGCGATCACCGCGCGAAATGTTGCGGACTACGGTTTCAAAACAAACATGCACTTGATCGACAAGAACTCGAAAGAACCTGACCGACTTCAGCGCCGTCTAGATCTCGGTTCTATGTTCGAACTGCCTGACTGGTGGATATGGAAGACTCGCCTGGCTGCAGATCTTCGCGACATTGGACACGAAAATTTTACTGTCGGTAAAGGCGCACATCTCGGTGCCGAATTTCTTTGGAAAGTGAAGTCTTGGTTTCAAGGCGGCTGGCGCGTCGGCGTCAATCAGGGATATTTTACCGCCGGCTTTAACGGGGATTTCGCTGCCTTCCGCCTCGATCTTGTCACCTACGCCCAAGAGGTCGGCACTAGCAACGAACCGAAAGCGGCCCGAATCTATATGGGAAAAATGTCGCTCGACTTTTGAACCGAGGTCTTAATTGGAGGATCGAAAGAGACCTTCGCATAATTTGCGACTCTCGACGGTCTTCATATTGTACTCGACGACGGCGATGTTGGGTTCGATTCCCCGAATCTGTTCTGTACTTCGCAATCGGTCGAACCACCCCGATACACGGCTATTCACGTAGCTTCGAAACTCCGCGTTTTCCGCCTGCACGACGACAGAGCCGAAGATTTGAAGCGCTGAAAGCCGATAGAAATAAACCGAGAAATCCTTGCCGAAATTAGGGGCCTGATAATCTAGATGAATCATTTCAAGGACGAGATCTAAGAGGAGCTGTGGTGGCCTCTCGACCCTGTCACCTAAAGAAATTTTCACCGCAGGGAAGGTGCGACGAAGCAGACCTTCCGCGATTTCATATCGTCGTTCTAGCTGCTTTTCGCCGTCAAGCTGAAGCAGGCCGGACGCTTTTCTTTGAGATCGTTCGGCTGTTTCGCGTTCCAGCGCAATCGACAGCGCCATTCGGAGAACGCGATCGTTCTCGACGCCACGAACCGTTACTTCACGACGGTTCTCATGATCCAGAATCATCTTGGTCAATTCCTGGGTGAGCCGATGGCGCACATCGGAGCTTCGATGGCCCAGTAGAATTAAGGTTCTCGCGAGACTCGGCAGTTTCTCGGGACCGCCTCGCGGAAAAGCAAGTGCTCGGGTTTGAAGACCGATCCATCTGTCGACAACGCGTATACTTTCAGATTCCCTCGCTAAAAGAATTTTATGTCCCAATTCATTGAAATACTCGAGTGATTCGAAAAAAGAAGATCCCGTCGGATACAGCGCAGACTCGGGAAGCGCTTCGATTCGGATGTAGCCCGTCAAAATTCGTTTCGAAGTTCGGTCGATGGACAGTAGATCAGAGAAATATCGCTGATGCCTGCGTCTCAGAAACTTTTCAAGGCGACTGAGTTTGGCGAGCGCCATGGTTGAAACTTTTTTTGCGAAGTTTCGATAGATGTCGGTTTCCCGAGAAAGGGCTGACGGTAGGTTCGCAGCGCGCCACAGCGAAAATAGAATCTCATGCTTGAAATGTGCGCCGATATACTCACCCAGCAGGGATTCATCGGTCGTCCTAAATATCGAATCGAGTTTGTTAATTTCAAAATCCAGGAGTTCATGAGCCTGCATGACGGAGATTTTTCCATCCCATGTGGCGTCCGCTCTCATGCCGAGAACAGCCGCGGGACTAGCTTCGATCACGAAAGGAGAAGTGCCCGCCGTGTGGAGGCGCTCGATTCCACTGGGCGCAATTGAAAACCGAGCCGTCCATTCTTTCACTTTCATTTGAACGTATGCTTGTTCCATCGCCGCTTGCTTTTGATCATCGGCAAGAACTTTTCGAATCGCATTCTCGTCTGAATTTGGCGAAAGGTTTACTTCGGGTGCTCTGGCGGCGGCGTTAAACTCAACAATAACGTACTCTAGATCAGCCCCAGCTCGAGCCTGAACGAACGAGAGAATTAGCAAAAAGGGGACGAGCCTCGTGAGCGAAGGGGCACGAGGCATTAAGACACAACAGCAGGACAAGTTCCGATCCAGACTCAAGACTCCTTCGCACAACCGTTATGGCGTACGTCGCGCCAAGTGATTGCAAGGATTGAACAACGGCAAAATGTTGGTCACGAGTCGGCGTTTCAACCGACACTCGGGGGTCTAGCGGACTTGTTGAAGTTGGGCCAGAAGGGCTTGGCCGATCGCTTGCTGTGATCCACCTGTGGCGATCGCTGCCTTCAGATTAATGCAGATTTCGTTACTTTCGAAAGACGAGCCGGCGTTGCAATACGCGGCGTTCGCTTGAACTGCGATTGCACCAACGTTGGCTTGATCCGCCGGAGTTCCCGCGCCTGCCAAGTTTGTGATCGCCGTCGAGATTGCAGCCGGGTTGAAGGCTGGATTCAAAGGATCAAGGGTGGCCGCGGCCCCGCCACCCACCGTCGCGATAAACGTTGCGAGCTTCGACATCGTTGCGAGACGGACCATCGAACGCACACCTGATTTTGTGCAGTTTGAAAGAGCGTTATCGACAGTGTGTAATACTGAAGTTTTAGAGAATATCAAATAGGCCATGACGGTGGCCATTGGATCTTGTCCCGAAGACGGGTTGTCCTTCAGACGTTGAAACGCGGCTGCGAAACGTGCGCCGGTGAAACCTTGAGCAATGTAGCTTGCCGAGCATCGTATGAGATACGACTTTTCGGTTTCAAGGCCGTCAACGAGGGCATAGCAGCGGTCGGCGTCGTCGGTTGTTTTTGCTCCATCGATGCAGTTTTGCGCGCTGCTTAACTTTTTGTCTTCGGGTGTCTCGCACGAAGTAAGAATTACGAGTGCAGGTGCGAGCAGCAAGATTTTCAACGTGAGACCGGTGATCGATTTAGTCATGGATACTATATTATCGTGAGTTCCGAGCTAGGGGAATGTGCTTCAAGAATGACTAAGTTCTGGACCGACGAAGGGCCAGTAAACGCGGAATGTCTCAATCCGAAACAGATCGAGGCCGAGAAGAGCACGTGGGGGAACGGATGGATTCGGTCCAAAACGTTTTTAAGTTTGTATGTCTACTTTCAGCGTTTACCGCGATCGAAGCCTCGGCGGCGACGTTCAACGGCGAAATTGACGAGTTTTACACAGGCATTCGCGCACTCGGTATGGGTGGAGCGTATGTGAATGTCGTGAATGATGAAACAGCTCTGGTCACAAACCCGGCCGGGCTTGGTAAACTTCGCGACTTTACCTTCACGTTTTTTGATCCAGAACTTCATGGGTCATTCAACAATACCGATATCGTTAACATTTCGAACTTTTCCGATGCGATGTCCGTACAGGGATTGTTAGACAAACTGAATCTCGCAAGGGACAAGCATTGGCACACGAAGCTTCAGTTCTTTCCATCATTTGTAGCGCCTAATTTCGGAATTGGCGTTCTCGCGAAGTACCAGTACAACGCGAAAGTCGACGCGACAGGCACGACGTATCGTTTCGACTATGTGAACGACTATGCCGTCGCGCTTGCCTACAACTTTCGATTTTTTAGTGGCGTCATGAAAATTGGGATTGCCGGCAGACTCGTGAACCGAGCAGAAGTTCACAGAGACATTGCGGCCAATTCAACCGGCCTGGAAATAAAAAATCTCACATCCGAAGGATTGGGACTCGCGGGTGACGCCGGAATGGTAATCACGTTGCCGGTGGCAGGTCTGCCGGCGCTCGGTGTTTCACTGCGCGATGCTGGAAACACTTCATACAATCTTCGCGAGGGAATGTTCAATGCTACGGCTTTGCGACCCGTCGATACGGCCCAAACAATCGACGTCGGACTCAGTGCGCAGCCGATTCTTGGAAATCGAGCTCGAATGACAATTGCGCTCGACTATCACGGAATCACGACTCCGATCGTTGAAGCGCAAGAAGACCTCATCAAGCGATCGCATCTAGGCGTCGAATTCAACATTGCCGACTTCGCCTTTATCCGAGCAGGCGCTAACCAAGGCTATTGGACAGCTGGACTTGAATTCGCCACACAACGTTTTCAGTTGCAGCTCGCTTCGTCTGGAGAAGAACTGGGCACACCGACGGCTCGTAAAGAAGATCGTCGTTGGATGGGAAAGTTTGCTCTCAGATTCTAGGTTGAGGACACACCTTAGGTCGAGGTTCTTTCGGCTAGCCTGTCAAACGTTTGGCTCGGTATGTGTTCAGGTCTCCATTACAATTTAGAGATGCGGTTCACTCGCTCGCTACTTTTATTTTCAATGGCTGCGACGACTATTTTCGGCGCAAGCATCGCTGCCGCTAATGAAATTTCTCAATCGTGGAATTCAACCCGTGCACTGGGCATGGGGAACGCGTTTACTGCGGTTGCGAGCGAAGGTGACGCGCTATTTTATAATCCTGCGGCTTTGGCACGCGTCAGTGGATTTCACTGGACGATTATTGACCCAAACGTCGGAGTGAATGGTCCGCAGGCTTTAGAAGTTTCCAGGATTGCTGGCAGCGGTTCGACGTTCACCGATAAAATAAACGGTCTCTATGGAAAATCGGTTTGGGTGGGCGGCAGCGCTAAAACCTCTTTTGTTGTTCCTAATTTCGGCATCGCTGCTTATACAAACGGGGACATCGGCATAAACGTGCGAAATCCCGCATTTCCGCAAATGAATTTGAATTACGTACTCGATTACGGCGTGGCGGTGGGCACCGCTGTCGACATCCTTCCGACAATTTGGTCGATGGGTTTTACTTTTCGCCGCGTCAATCGGACCGGCACAAATCTCCCGATTGGGCCTGCAACACTTTCTTCGCTTGATTCCGCCGCGATTGAACTGCGTCTGAAAAATCGCGGCAGTGGCTACGGCCTCGATTTCGGAACCATGTTTACGGTTCCTTCACCGATTAGACCAACTCTTGCGTTCACGATCCGCAACGTGGGTTACACTGCGTTTACGCACGATGAGGGAACAGGACGTCCACCGAGCGCAGAGCCCGATATGACCTTGGGTGCATCTGTTGTCATCGATACGCCGCTGTTCAACATTACTCCGTCCATCGACTATCGTTACATCGACCGAGCCGACATTCAGATGGGCAAGAAATTGCATCTCGGAGTTGAATTTGATCTGCCATTGTTGGCAATTCGCGGCGGCTTCAATCAAGGTTATTACACAGCTGGCGTTGGCATCGACATGGGCGTCCTCGTTATCGATGCAGCGACGTACGGCGTCGAACTTGGAGAATATCCGGGACAGCTCGAAGATCGTCGCTACATGGTGCAAATGAAAATCCAGCTCGGACTTGATGGCGACTTCTTTTCGTTTTCAAAACTTTCTGGATCGAGCACCGGAAGCAGCGGTCAACGTCGGTTGAAGCAACGCAGATAAATTTCGTACTGGGAAGTCGGGTGGACTTCTTGGCCACCTTAGGCAACACTGCCGCATGTCTAAACCAAGCGCGGGTCTTCACGTGGTCAAGATTTCGGAGAGTCGCGATCGGGGTCAAGTCCTCGAAAATTTTACTGGTAAGCAATCGACGTGGGTCGTTGCCGACGTTCGAAGTAAACTCGCCGTGCAGCGACGCCTACTGCAAAAAAATGGTTTTGCTGAAGGACAGGCGGTACTGCGTGCCAGCGAATTATGGACGCATGCATTGCGCCGGCTGCAACCCGATCTGCAAATTGTTTCAAGAGAATTAGTTTCCGCCGCAATTGCGGCACGCCTACGCGCGCGCAGAGAACCTTGGCTGCATGCCCCGGGTGCTGCAAAAACTGTCTTCGAATATATTAAGCAGCTCATGCCGATTTTAGCGGCAGAAAACTTTTCGCCGACGGCCGGAGTTTCATTCAACGATTGGTTCGAGCAAGAAGAAAATGTCGAATCGAAAGCGCGCTGGCAGCAGTGGTACCAGACGGCACTCGCTGTGTGGCGAGAACTCCGCGACGATCGCCTTTGCGCATCCTCATGGGTCCCTGGTGCACTCGCGATTGTTAAAGATCGGCTGAGTGAAGTTATCGATCGATCTTTGACGATCGATCTCGGCGCCGAACTTTCTCACCTCGAAGCAGATCTTTTACTTGAGATTGCGAAAACTCGTTCTGTAACGATTTTTCGGCCGACACCCAATTGGGAGACCGATTATCCAGATGGTCGCCTTGCCGTCGATTGGATGGTGAAGGAAGCCGAATCGCGAGGCGTGAAAGTTTCTTTTTCTGAATTGAAACCGGCGGCAGAATTGAAACCGACCGCTGCAAAAGAAGCTACTTCGGTTATTTATAAACGACTTCCTTCGGGAACCGCTGAAGTGAAAGAGTCCGTTGCGCGCGTTCGACAGTGGCTTGATATGGGGATCGAACCATCGCGCATTTCGATAGCGGCGCCTGATCTAGAATCTTATTGGCCGGTGTTATCGTTGCATCTTGAAATCGAAGGTATTCCGGCGAATAAATCTGTCGTTTCTATGTTGCATTCATTTTCAGATGTGATGCGCTGGCTAGCTAGACTCAGAATTCGCACGGGAATTCCAGAGCCGCGTGACCTCGAGGTCGACCTGTTCGGCGAAGCGAGTCCGCCACTTTCATACAGCGCTTTCCGCGAAGTTTTTTCGCGCGTTTATGAAGCCGCAGATCTCGAATTGTCAGTCGACCTGCAAAGACATTTTAAAAATGAATATCAAGATCGCGGGCGTTGGAACGAGTCAGAGATTATCGGACGCGATCAGTTTCTTGCAAAGGCGCTCGCCGTTCTTCGTGAAAACGACGATCAAGCTCGCGCCATTCGTCTTTTCAAAACAGTCTTAGAAGAGTGTCCGCCGGACATCGTGTTCGACTGCGCTCAGTGGGCAAGGTATCTCGGTGAACTAGCGGCTCGAACCGAAATTTCTGTTTTGCCTGCAGATCCGTTCGGCATTTCATGTTTAAATTTAGCTTCACTCGAAGGCGTCGAATGTACTCATGTCATGATTATCGGACTGCACGAAGGTGCACTGCGGTCGAAACATGGTACTGTCATTCACACTTTTGATTTGCGTTCGATCGAGCGCGGTACGGGCTTCGTCATCGATGGAGAAGATCGGAAACGCGTCGAATTCGAAGCGCGCTGGATTTTAACGCAACCTCGATCCGAAACGCATTTGTTGTTTGCAGACGCTGATGTAGGCGGAACTGTTCAAACGCCTTCGTGGTCATGGATATCTGGCGCTTGGGCTGTGAACTCGGTTACGCCAGAAATTTCGGTCGCTCTTGATACACGGTTCGATCAAATGCAGTCGCGCGAATCGGGAATCGTTGGCTCTCGAGCTCAGCGAAATCGCACGATGCGTGAATCGGGACTTGCGCCACAACCCACATTCGGCGCAGGTCTCATCGATAAACTGTCGGCCACTACGATCGATCAAGTCTCGAAGTGTCCGCTGAGATTTGCCTTCGACCGATTGCTTGCCCCTCGCGACAATGGGGTTCTTGATCTCGACGCCGACAACTCTAGACACGGGCGACTGCAACATAAAATTTTCGAGTTACTCGGCGAGCGACAGTGGCGAGAGCATTCAGAAGAAGAGCTGTTGGCGGTCATCGAGGAAGCTCGTGAAAAGTTCGACGATCGCAAAGGCACGGAGCCTTTAGAACGAGTGAACTCACCAAAAATTGTACGAACCGAGCAGGCGTGGCTTTCGCTGCGGCGTCGACTTTTAAAGACCGCGAGATGGATGTTATCTTTCGAGCAAGAACAACGTCGGCGGTGGCCGGATATGAAAACGATCGGAACCGAAGTGGCCATCAATGGTACGATCGGCCCGTTCGCAACAGCGCTTTCTGGTTCAATTGATCGCGTTGATCAAATGGCTGATGGTCGCCTGATCTTGATCGATTATAAAAATCGTGCGACAGCGCAAAATTTTGGGCAGTGGAAGAAACAGAATTTCTGGCAACCACTTGTTTATGCTTACGCGATCGAAAAGGGCTGGGTCGCCGGATGGAATCTATCTTCCTCGCTCTCTCCTTCTGCGGCCGCTTCGAAGTTGGCTGGTATTTTTATTTACGATGTTCGCGATCGCTCGAAGGGCAGCGGCTTCCGCCTTCGAGAAGGCAACGAGGATATTTTCGATTTCAAACGGAAGAACGACGGGCAAAGTCGAGATGATCTTGACCAAGCTTTTGCCGACCTCGAGAAGACAATCGGTGAAGTGAATGAGCGCCTTGAAACCGGCGCATTTTCGCCAGAGCCAGCCAATCCAAACGACTGCATCCGGTGTCGCTGGCGTACCTCGTGCCGTGCTCCACATCTGGAGCTTTTATGAATCTGGAAGATCGCGATCTACATAAACAGCCGATCGGCAACTCACTATGGCGAGCCGGTGCCGGCGCAGGTAAGACATATAACCTCGTGAAACGCGTTATGAGGATTGCTGAAGACTGGACGAAAACCCACGATGGAGCATTTCCACGCATCGTCGTCACAACCTTTACTCGAATGGCGACGCAAGAATTGCGGGTAAGATTGATGGAGTCCGCCCTTCAGGCTGCAAGTGAGGGTCGAACAGAATTAATTCCGTTCGTAACTTCTCGCAGTCAACTTTTTGTCACGACATTGCATGGAGTGATGGATTCTTTTCTACGTTCGTTCGGTTCTGCGATTGGACTCGAGCCTGGCTTTAGGGTCGGTGGCGCCGATGAAATTGATTCGCTCGTTCGTCGAGTGGGAAAACGTATTTTGTTTCCAGCGCTCGACGAATCCGTTACGAGGTCCGCCGCTGTCGACGAGCTGATGAATGAGTTCGATTTCTCGACTGCACTTAGATTACTTCAGCGTGTCGCGCGAATTCGATTTGAATTTGAGAACTCTGAAAAACCGGCACGACCGGCGACAGTTGAAGACTTGCGCGCCTCAATGGCCCTTCTTCTGCAGGATACCTCGCGCACGCTTGGGGAATTGCGCGAAGAAATTGTTTTGCATTCGCCCGATCCGAAGTGGACTCCGTTTATCGAGTGGCTAGGCTTGTTGATCGCGGGTGCTCGGTCAGCCACAGCTGAAGATCTGCATGTCGAGCGTTTAGCCGAG
>JAYSST010000076.1:0-2032 GCA_043720435.1 Bdellovibrionales bacterium | reverse complement strand
TCCACTGCGAGCAGCCCTTAGATTTTTGTTCAGAAAAATCGCCCATAAGGTCGCCAAACGCGCAGCCAAAGCGCATTTTACCATTTGATTCGTGGCTTCGCATGCGCTCTGATCACGGACATGGCACAACTGAAAACGACCAAGGCTCAGGAATTCGACACTCTCGTCATCGGCGCAGGGCTTAGCGGTTTGATCGCGGCCAATGTGCTTGAGGCCACCGGTCGCGATGTTTTGCTCATTGAATCTCTCGATACCGTTGGTGGTTCGAGCCGTGCGGCGCAAACGATGGCCGGCGAAATCAACCATGGCCTCAAAGTTTTTCCCGACACCGAAGCATCGCACGCAGCACTCGACTGGCTCGAGACGTTACTCGGCGAGAAAATCGAACGAAGTGTAATCGAGGCTGCGCCCGTTAACTACGACGACGGAAAGTTCAAACCGTATGTCGGCTTCGGTAGCGAAAAAATTCAGACAGGTGCAGAAATCGAAGCCTATGCCCTGCATCGCCGACTGAAACTTTCAACGACTCCGATGGACTGGACTAGAAAACTTGCCGAGCAGTTTTCGGGCACGTTGCTGACTCAATCGTTCGCCACGCGCATGATCATTGAAGACGGCTTCATCATCGAAACGATCATCAATGGTTCGAAGAGAATCACGGCTCGCGAAGTTGTTTTTGCCGCTTCCCCACAGCTGATTCCCTCACTCGTTGGCGACGCTGCGATTGCACCGCGGGTGCGACAGAAACTTACTAAGGGAGATTTCTGGACAAGTGTGAACCTTGATCTCGTGCACAGCGAGCAAGTCACCGCTTCAGAATCTGTTCATATATTAAAAGGCGCGAACGAAGAACCGACTGTCGGCCTCTTTCACCCACCGATTACTTCTGAAGACGGGCGCAAGCTGCAACTGTCGCAGTGGATGACATTGATTCCACGCGAGGAAATCGATGAGGAAGAACAAGTAGCTGCCGCGCTAAAACACATCAAGCGTCAGGTGAAGCGGGCTTATGAATCTTCCTTTGAAAACGTAGCGCAAGAACGCATTCTCGTCGTTCCGTCTTCTCACGGTTCACTCGATGGAGCATTCGAAGCCCCAGGGCGCCTCCCGAAAATTTCAAACATCTGGATGACGTCCGCATTCTTTGCAGCCGAACGAAATACGCTGGGCACGCTGATCCAAGCTCGACGCGTTCTCGAAGAATTGGGCGACGCAGCTAATGACACGGACATTAAAGCCGATGAGCCGCGAGCCTCGGCAGAAGCGTGATCACGGGATGTTACTAAACGTTCTCGGCTGCGCTCTCGTTTTGATGTTCATAGGGTGTACGTCCGCGCTGAAGCTCGCTCCAGCCGACAGCGAAACCCGCTTGATTAAGCCTGCGCCCGGCATTGCTGAAATTCGCTACAAGCTTATGAAAACTGAAAACTCGGAAATCGGTCAACGCATGGTCGCCGGTCGCCGCAGTTATCTGGTCGACTTCTATCGCCAGACGCAAGACCCCTATTTCGGCACTGAACGGTGGAGTGCGGACTGCTTAAAGAAAAATCAGATCGATGGTCTTGTAGAAACCAGAGAGGCGACTTCATTTCGAGCGCGACTCACAGCCGACGAAGAACTCAAGACCGGTTCATGTTCTGTGAATTCTATCGAAGTCCAACAGCTTACTGGCTATTGCGTGCGGACCGGAACCTTTTACGAAATCGTGCTTCGTGGAGACGCGATCAGTAGGGCATCATTTATTTGCCCGGATTCGATTAATTATTAGAAGTAAGGGATCTGCTTGAAATCTTCAATTCTCGCCTGCTTGGCTGCTGTGATTGTTTTCTGCACCTTTGTTCAGACCGTCAGTCGGGCCGGAGAGAAAAAACTCGAGCTATCTCGCTTAAATCTCATCGCCGGCTGTCGAGTGCACTCGCCGGAAGGATTCGCAATTCGGGAATTCGCCGGAAATCACTGCCTGTTCTTTAGCGATGGACGATATCTCTCGGCAGATGCAACTCGTCTCGCGATGTTTAAAAGCGATAAAACC
>JAYSST010000075.1:0-4933 GCA_043720435.1 Bdellovibrionales bacterium | reverse complement strand
TCTTTTATGTCCAATTGAGCTTCGCGCAGGATCGGTGCGCCGATACCTTTGCTGCGGAAAAAATCAGAATCGAATTGGGAACTGAAGAACTGCGGATGATCCCACTGAACAAAAGCTATCGTCACCAGTTGACCCGTCTCTTTTTAGAAAGCGACGTTTCTCGATTTTTTATCGGACAGCGATTCGATAAAGAAATTGTGAGTCGTCACATCCTGCGAGCAGAGAGTGATCACGGCGAGTCCCGCGAGAATTTTGATGGTCTCTGGGTCATCAGTTACAAGGGCGAAGTTGGCGGCTATTTCGTGATGGCCGCTGTTGACGGTTCTTGGCTACCGGCAGAGATAGCCGCAAGCTTTCGAAAATCTCGTCCTGACGAACTCCACGTAGCTGTCGGGTACGCTCTACATCCCTCACTTCGGGGGAAAGGAATTGCGACTCGCGCACTGAATATCGGCGTGGACTTCGCAAAGAATACGCTGAAAGCGAAATTCGTATTCGCTTCAGCGAACAACCTCAACGAGCCGTCGAGCGGTGTTTTGCTTCGCAACAGCTTCACGCCCATTCACATCGGTCTAGAACGAACAAAGTTCGTACGAAGACTCGACGAGCTCTAGCCGGGTGCAGAGCTCTCGGGCGAAGTATCAAGTCGCGAGTTCGATATTAACCTCAATGTTGACTCTCGTCGCTTTCGAGTAAGGACAAATTTTGTGCGCCTCTTCGATCAGCATCTCGGCGGCAGCTCGATCTAGGTGAGGCAGGCTTACTGCCATGCGCACCGCGAGATTGAACCCGCCATCTGGCCCCATATTTCAACTCACGCTCGCTACCACTTTCGAGTCTTGAGCCGAAATCTTTTTTAGTTTTGCGATGTGAATCAACGCGTTCTCAAAAGCAGGCTGCGTAACCAGCTGCAAAGAGCTGTTCGGGATTCGTGTGCAGCTCGTTTCGAGTGTGACCTTCGCGACCGCCCTTCCCGGGCGATTTGGCGAAAGACACAGACTTTGATATGAACAAAGTAATGGCACTGCTCAAGCCTTTAAAAGAATTGAATCGTGTTCTCACCAGAGTGGGATGATTCGATGGCGCAAGAAGCCTAGAATTTGAGAAGAAACGCAAAAAACCTATAGCCAAGATCGAGCCGCAGCCCGCTTAATCAAGGTGAATGAGAACTAAAAGAAGCTTTCTTGTTGGCGCGGTTCTACTTTTCGTCACAGTGAGTGCTATCGTTTTTCTGGATACCATCCAATCAAGTCGCGCTATATTTGAAAGATGGGGATGGCCGCTCTACGACGCGCTTCAACGGCAACATGCTCCTCAGGCCAAGCATGACGTTGCGGTTATTCTCATCACCCAACGATCACTCGACGAATTTCGCGACAATCCAGACTTGAAGTTGGGTTGGCCATGGCCGCGCGAAGTTTACGGTGCGATGGTCGACGTTGCGGGTAAGCTTGAAGCGCGCTCGGTCATGTTCGATATCTTGTTCGACAGTCCTTCGACCTTCGGGATGGCCGACGACGAATCCTTCAATAATGCTCTCGAGCGTTACCTTGCAGAACCTTCGCACAAAGTCGTGTTTCCTGCGCCGACGGCACTTGCATTTCACAAACCGGCACCGAGAATTCTTGGGACGCTCGACTCGCGGTTTACCTACGGTGCGGTCGACATCCCGGTCGAAGCCGATGGCGTCTACCGCCGCGTCCCACTACAATTCAAAGGTCAAGCGGGAGAAACCTATCTTCCTTTTGGACTCGCAGGTTTGATCGAAAAGAATTTAGCAGTTAACGGGCGGCAATGGCTGAAGTTCTACCAGACGGATTCGATTTCTGTCGTTGATGCGAGTGAAGTTTTCCGACTTTATCAGCATGAGTTTCAAGGTGGTCCATCGGACGCTGAGATTGAAAAAGCACGTGAGATCCTCAAGGGAAAAACTTGGATGATCGGCCTCAGCGCCGCAGGCCTTTACGATTTGCGACCACTTCCGACAGACGCCCGCGCGCCGGGTGTGATGCTTCACGCGACAACCTATTTGAACGGTGTTGAACGCACGCACGTTAGCGAATTGAACGCTCTCGAACACGGAATTATTCATTTTCTCATCGGCGCTTTACTAGTCTATCTAGCGTTGATCGCACTACGACCCGGCCCGGCCTTGCTCGGCGCCGTCTCGGTTCTATTTCTGGTATTGCCAGTGACGAGCTGGTTCGCATGGCTGTTCGGGTATTGGTTTAACCCACTACCAGGAATGCTCGGTCTTGGTTTGATGCTTGCGACGTTTCTCACGTACCGCTTTCAAACCGAATGGCGCGAGCGCGAACGTCTTGCAAAATCGATCGAGAATTCGATGTCGACATCGATGGTAAAGATGATTCGAAGTGGGGAGCTGAGCCTCGCGAGGTTCGGTGAGCGTCGCACGATCTCAATATTGTTTTCGGATCTCTCTGGTTTTACGACTCTGTCTGAACAAACCGATCCAGCTCGGCTCGTTGAAATTTTAAACCTCTACCTCGATGAATGCGTGGATCTAGTTTTTGAACACGCCGGTTATGTTGATAAATTTATCGGTGACGCCATCATGGCGCTATGGGGAGCTCCCGTCGTCGGACAAACCGATCATGCCAAACTCGCACTTCGTGCCGCCCTCGCATACGAGGCTGCAGTCGACCGCTTTAACGCTAAGGCTCGAGTGAAATTCGGGTTTGATCGTGATCTTTTTACCGCGCGGGTGGGGCTTCATTCGGGCCCCGCGATTGTCGGCAACATCGGCTCTCACTCGCGTTACAACTATACAGCGATTGGCGACTCAGTGAATCTCGCGTCGCGCCTTGAAGCGCTTGGCAAATACTACGGCCTGACACTGTTGATCAGTGAAGAGGCGTTGGTTGAAGCTGGTGCGCTGCAAAGCTCGGATGTGTATCTTGTCGATCGCGTGGCCGTGAAAGGTCGCGCAAAAGCAGTGTCAGTGTACTCGCGTACCGAAGGTTTTTCGAAAGCGGCGATCGCTTCCTACAAACGCGCCTTCGATCACTATCAGAACAGCGAATGGAAACTGGCGACCGAGGCTTTGGTACAGGCGAAGGATCTACCACCTTCAGAGATCTTGCTCGAACGTTGCCAAGAAGCGGTCGTTCGCGGTGAAATCAAGCATCCCAACCGGCAGTTGAAAGATGGAGTCTGGCACCATGACGAAAAGTAACCTGATCTTGATCGGCTCGATGCTCGCACTTTCGAGTCTTGCTCAAGCTGAAGAAGCGACGATCGCGACTGAATCAGCACCACTGAAAGCTTCGGCCGGTCTCGGAGGCAAAACGGTTGCGACTCTTCCCGGCGGAGCGAAAGTGAATAAGCTTAGCCAAACGGGCATGTGGGCTAAAGTGGAGTTCACCGATGAAGCAGGCAAAAAGCAAACGGGCTTTGTTTCGGCCGCGGCCCTCACCACTGGAACTTCGGTGCTTGGTAACCTCGGCAAAGGTAAACGCATCGCCGCGGGGGGCGCAAAAGAAGCGCTGGGTGCTGCCGGAAAAGGTGGGTCTGGAGCCTCGGCAAGTGCGATGGACGGAATGCTAAATGCGGCTGGCGGCGATAGTGCCGCGACAGACGACATTCTTGATGACGAAGCGGAGCTCGACGAGGCACCGGCTGCTGCTGCGGCACCGAAAGCCTCAGCGAGTAAATTTCGCGCTCATATCGATACGATTACAATCGGCGATGCGGAAATCATGGCCTTCATGAAAGCCGGCGGACTCAAAAGCCGTTTGTTGAAATAACAGGGGATCACGATGAAAAACTGGAAAATGATTTGTCTGATTGCCGCTGCGACTTGGGTGACTGCCTGTGAAACGGTGAAGGAAGCCACCTCAACCGTCGGCGAAGTGACCGGCGACGAAACGATGGCGATGGCGAAAACTAAAATGAGCCCAGATGAAATTCACCAACTTGGTTTTGAAATGTCGGAAGCACTTGTAAAAAAGTATCCTCTCGTGAGCGACGAGAAGATCACGCTCTATTTGAATCATGTTGGCCAATACGTCGCCATGCATTTGGATAACGGTCCTAAAAACATCAAGTGCTCGGGACGCAAAGAAAAGATGCTTCCGTTCAAAGGATTCCGTTTCTCGGCGATTAAGTCTGAAGAAAAACTCGCGATGTCGCTTCCGGGTGGTTTTGTCTTTGTTTCGACGGGTCTTTTGAAGAGCATGAAATCCGAAGACGAACTTGCGGGTGTGCTCGCGCACGAAGCCACGCACATCGTCTGCCAAGACGGTATGGCCGAAGTTGAAAACGCGGGCCTCAAAAAAGGTGTCGCGAAGGCCGCCGGAGCAGGGGCTTCGCTGATGCAGGCGACCGGCGCCAAGGTAAATCTCACGGGCAATTCAGACATCGATGGAGCCGTCACCGACGAAGCGGGGGATCAGGCGAAAAACTTGATCACGAAAACTTACGAAAAGTTTTTCCAGAATCCATTTTCACGCGGGCAAGAAAAAATCGCCGATCGCGGAGCACTGCTCGCAGCGTATCGCGGCGGATATCACCCAATGGATTACATCGGTCTAACGGAGTCGCTGCAAGAACAGACGTCGAGTCGCCACCCCGGCAGCGCCGACCGCGTCGCGTGGTTGAAAAAAGACTTCGTAAAGATGCAAAAAAAGGGCGTGGTCGACACCAAAAAAGCTCGCACCGCACGCTTCACCGAATTCAAAGCCGCGTTTAAGTAACTTCCGAGCGAACGAGTGCGCAGCTAAATTACGCACTCTCCAACTTTCAGGGTGTTGCCAGTTTTAACATAGGCACGAACAAAAAGTTTCTGCGTTTTAGTGTTTTCGATTCCGAGGACGTGATAGTCGTCGCCCTGGTTCGAGACCGCGCGAATCGCGCCGGAATCGAACAGCACTCGTGCGTCGCCGCTTGAAAAGGTAATGACCGTCGGACCTTC
>JAYSST010000074.1:0-4934 GCA_043720435.1 Bdellovibrionales bacterium | reverse complement strand
TAGCACCAAATTTAAAGTTCTCTTATGAGAAAGTAAAACGACTTCCGTTGGGCAGTTCACAAACTGAGGCACAAGTGATATTCGGCCCGCCAACGAAGGTTTACAAAGATAAACATAGTGACGAAGTAAGATGGGTTTACATCGAAGGAACCGAGATACTGCATCGGAGTCAGCGTCTTGGCCTTAGTTTTTCCGGCCCCGGTCTTAAATTGGTCGACTTATATTATTATCCGCTGCCACCAGACAAAGTCGCACTGGTAAAAGGCCTACAGGCCGAATTTCCCGAGGCGAAATTCAAAACGGTTGAACCATCGAATTGCGGCGAACATTACACTTTGAACGAGGGGTTTGATTACGACTATGCTATTGGGATCACTTTCAAGAAGGACAAAGCCGGACGTGTGACCGACATGAATTTATCCACGCCATTGACGGATGAGCAGCGTGCGACTGCGTCTGAGCCCACCGGCTGTCCCGACAAGACAAAACGCAGCGCTGAATTCAGTGAAATCACACCAGCACTGAAATAGTCGTGTCCCGAAAACTTATACTTGGTTGAAATATTTGTCGCCGCGGCATGCCTGCTTCTCGCATGTGCGAAAGATGCTACGGCGACGGTTTCTCAACGCGCTTCAATTTCATTTGAGAAAATATTTGGGCTTCGTTTTGGGAGTTCTCAAAAGGAAAGGGAGAGTGCCTTGGGACGTCCATCTAAAGTATATCGAGACAACGTGAGTGGTGAAACCGTCTGGCTCCACTCCGGCTTTAAAGTAGACCACGACAAGGAGTCACTTTCGTTGACGAAAGTGATTGGAGCCGGCCGCCTGTTAAAGAATCATTCGACGAAGCGCTACGAGCTCTTCATAGATTTTGGGCCAAGTAATGCTCTCCATGCGAATGTTAACCCGCATGTCGGGGGTGAGTGTTATGCGGCCCTTCTCGCGGGCTGCGAGCCGAACGATTTCTTGCGGCGGCAATCTCGTCTGCGGCGTGAATGCGAGTGAGATCGCTTTTGGTCCCGAACTTAAATCCCGAACGCCGAGATCGCGACAGACTGAACGAATCAACATGAGGCCCAGAAGATTGATGACCGGCTCTGGCGGCTTTCCAAATTGATCGGTCATCTGTTCTTCGATGCGATCGACATCATCTGGCCCGGTAATCTGCGAAAGATTTCGATACCACGCCAAACGAATACGAATGTCCGGCATATATGTGTCTGGAATCAAAGCTTGGATGCGAACGTTGATATCCGGCTCGACCGATTCAACAATTTCTTCGCCTTTGAGTTCAGCGATCGTTTGCTCGAGCAGTTCGAGATACATCTCGTAACCAACCGCTTCGATGTGACCCGATTGATCTTCGCCGAGCAGGTTCCCTGCACCGCGAAGTTCGAGATCATGATGCGCAATCGTGATACCGCTTCCAAGAGCCGTGTTCTCTTGAATGACCTTAAGACGTTCTTGCGCATCTTTCTCGATGCGTTTGTTTTGCGGGATGATCAAGTAACAATAGGCGCGTTCCTTCGAACGACCGACGCGTCCGCGCAATTGATAAAGCTGCGAAAGACCAAGCTGGTGAGCATTGTCGATGAACATTGTGTTCGCTCGAGGGTTGTCGATTCCAGATTCAATAATTGTGGTTGAAAGCAGAACGTCGATCTCGTGATTGAAGAATGCGATCATCGTCGCTTCCAGTTCGTGCTCTTCCATCTGCCCGTGGCCAATTTTGATCCGTGCATCGGGAACGAGTTTACGAAGTTCGTCGGCGACTCCGTAAATCGATTGAACTCGGTTGTGCAGGAAGAAAACTTGTCCGCCGCGCTGAATTTCAGAAGTAATTCCGCGACGAATGGTTTCTTCATCGTATTTACATACGAAAGTTCGCGTCGGCAATCGATCAACCGGCGGAGTATTGATCAAGCTCAAGTCGCGAATGCCTATCAAAGACATGTTGAGCGTTCGCGGAATCGGCGTCGCGGACAACGTCAAAGTGTCGACGCCGACTTTCATGCGGCGAATCTTTTCTTTGTGCCCAACTCCGAAACGTTGTTCCTCGTCGATGATCAAAAGACCCAAGTCTTTGAATTCGACATCTTTCGAAAAGACCCGGTGAGTACCGATTAGGATATCGACGCGGCCTTCTTTTACTTCTTGAATAATTTTGCGTTGTTCCGCGGGTTCGACAAAACGATTGAGCGCACGAATTGTAACGGGCCAATTCTTGAAACGTTTTGTGAATGTTTCTAAATGCTGAAAGCTAAGAACAGTGGTCGGAGCAAGGACGGCGATTTGTTTTCTCGCTTGAACGGCTTTGAATGCCGCGCGCATCGCAACTTCCGTTTTGCCGAAACCGACATCACCGCAAATCAGGCGATCCATCGGTTTTTCGGTGTTCATGTCGTTCGCTAGTGCGCTGATGGCCTTCAACTGATCGTCAGTCTCGTCATAGGGGAAGAAGGCTTCGAATTGTGCGAACTCTTCAAGTGCTTTTTCGTCATGCGGGAACGGAGGCCGCTTAGCCTGGGCGCGTTTCGCGTAGAGTTCGAGAAGTTCGCCGGCGAGTTCACGCAACTGGCTTCGAACTTTGATTTTCGTTTTCGCCCAGCCTGTGCCACCGAGTTTGTCGATGAGCGCCGTTCCGCCCGGGCCAGAATATTTCTGAATTTGTGCGATCCGATAAATCGGCAGATAGAGTTTATCGCCATCTTTATATGAAAGCGTCAGGAACTCGCCTTCGACGCCGTTCACGTGCATACGCTTCAAGCCTTCGTAAAGCCCGATGCCGTGCTGAACGTGAACGATTTTATCGCCAGCTTCCAAATCTGAGAACGCGACTTGTGCCGAAAATTCTTTGTAGCCGTCAGTCCCGCCTTCGACGGCCTTGTCACGACGACGCGTCTTGCGTCCGAAGAAATCCTCGTCTCGCAGGATGACCAATTTTTCGGATGCGATTCGAAAGCTGGAATCCAGAATTCGCGGAACGATTGAAAGTAACTTGGGATTATTCTCCTGACGCTCGCGAAGCGAAGCCCAATCGAAATCTTTCTCTTCGAGAAATTCGACCTGCCACTGCGTCTCTTCGGGACCACGATCAAGCATGGCTTGAAGTCGCTGCGCTTGCGCGTTTGTTCCGGCGGCAATGACAACCGTCTCGCCGCTTTCTCGCCATTTCTTCAAGCGAAGCAAAACCTCTGCTCCTGCAGGATTCTGCGGAGTTGGCGGTGGGAACCTGAGGTCGAACGTCGAGAGCCTTAATTGTTTTGTCTCGGAACTTTCGTCATCGCCTAAGGACGATGCAGACACCTGATCTTCAAGTGCGAGGCGAGACACGGTAACCGTCGCTTCGAGGTGATCGAAATTCCAGTGTTCCAGCGGTCGATATAAAGTTTCGGGAATGGGCGCGATGGCGATTGTGTCGCTTTGTGCGAACTCACGTTTTGTTTCTTCTTCGAGTTCATCCGCAGCACGCGCGGTTTCAATCGGATTGATGATCCAAACAGGATGCGACGGTCTGACGTGATCAAGTGGAGTTTCAAAAGAGGTTTGGAAAGCTCCGAGCAAGAAATCGAGACCCGGAAAGAGGTGACCCTGTGCCAGAGAATGCAGAACTTCGTTTTTCTCACCCGGTTCAACATCGCGGCCTTCGGTCGACTTGCTATAAGCTTGGGCAGCGCGCTCGCGAGACTCATCGGTGAAGATGAACTCTTTGGCCGGGATAATCACGGCTTCCGCCGTTTCGCCGTCCGATCTTTGATTGGTTGGATCGAAGAAACGAATCGACTCGATCGTGTCGCCGAAGAGATCAAAACGGAGCGGCCGATCGTGTGCTGGGGAAAAAACATCAACGACAGATCCGCGAATCGCGAACGATCCAATGTCTTCTACGAGGGGCGTCGACGAGTAGCCAAGCTTCGTTAACTGTTCAGCAAAAGTTCCGGGCAAGTCGTGCATTTTCCGGAACTTAAGCGTGTTCGAGACGACGTCTTGTTGGTTAATCGTGCGTTGCGACATCGATGCGACCGAAGCCGTATAGAAATGAAAAGAAGCGGCGGTCGATGCGCGATGAACCCAGCGCAATCGTTCTGCGACCGTGCGCGGATTTGGATAAAGACCCGAGTAAGGAGAGACGTCGAAAGACGGAAGATAATCCGTCGACCAAGGATGCGCACCGAATGAGCTGCTGAAAAATCGCACAGCACGGGCAAATCGCTTGGCTTCGGATTCGGTTGCGAAAACGAGAACGTGCGACTGCGGTTCATCGGACGAAGTCAGAACGAGCGCGAGCACCTCGGGTGAATCAAAACCCGATACTTCGATCTTTCTTTCGCCAAGTTCTTTGGCGCGCCGAACTCCTGCCAGCGTGTGAATTTCGAAACTGGTATCGCTCATGCGGAACGCACTTATCGCACGAAGGCCGCAATGCAGCAAACCCTTGTTTTGTCAGTACTTGGAATATGGGGCGTGCGTCAGTATAAGTTAAAAGCGCACACCGATTTTTAGTCAGCTTGGGGAGTCATCTGTGAACACCGTAGCCACGGCAGCACCCGCTGCCGCCAGTCTTCTGCCCGTCATTATCCTGATCGTGATGCTGCTCGCATTCGGCGCCGTGATCGTTGTTGGAACGTCGCTGCTTGGTCCCAAGAACAAACGAAACAACAAAGCCCAGCTGATGCCGTACGAGTGCGGAATTCCGGGCGTAGAAACAAACGACTCTAAAATCTCGATCAAATTTTATCTCACCGCAATTCTTTTCATCCTGTTCGATATCGAAATCATTTTCATGTACCCATGGGCGATTCGTTTCATGGATTCACTGAAGGACGGAACGGGTGGTTACATGATCGCGGTGATGGGCGTTTTCATCGTCCTCTTCGTGGTCGGACTCGTTTGGGAAGTTAAATCCAAAGCACTGGATTGGAATTAAGCGATGGG
>JAYSST010000073.1:0-4940 GCA_043720435.1 Bdellovibrionales bacterium | reverse complement strand
CATCCAATTTCGCTGCCGGAGTAAGCGTACCAATTCCGACGTTTCCGCCGTTCGGTTGAAGAAGCACGTATCCCTTTGTCGCATTCGAAGTAGATTCTAGTGTTAAACTTCCATTCGCCGTGCTGTTGCCAAATACCGAGTTGCCGCCCATTTTTAGGGTGCCGGTCATTGGAACCGTACCATTTGCGAGGAAATCTCCAGAACCGCCGGCTCCTGGAGTGAAGTATTCCCAAGCGTTTGTGCCGTTGTTCCAGCGAATACTCTGACCGTTTTGTCCGACAGCTGGAGCTGCTGGCAAAGTTTTTGTGATGAACTGAGTATCAGCATAAGTTTTTGTCGCGGCACCATCACCGGCTGTTGGCGCGGCGAGACCTGCGATTTTTCGTGTGCCCGCGCCGGCGCCGTCGATGTCCCAATCAGCAGACATAACTGAAGTTCCGTCTTTGCGAGTGAAGTTCGACGCCGACGAGGTTGCCACGGCGTCAACGTATTGTTTTGTCGAAGCACCGAGGTTGGCCGCTGGATCTGCTGACAGAACAAGAAGACCCGTCATCGTGTCGCCAGCTTTGTTTACTGGGGTGTAGGTCAGTGCGTTGGTCACGTCACTCGATGCGAGCATCGAGTTGATCCAGTTTGTACCGTTGTACTTTAAGAAATTCCCAGACGTGATTGTCGTGATCGCAACAGTTGTACCTTTGATTTTATCAACTGATGTCGCGCTGTAAACTCCGCTCACGTCACCGGCGAACGCCGTAGCGGCGGGGAGTGCGCCGGTGATTCGCGAGTCGTTACCGGCGGCGACAGTATTAGCCGCAGTGCCGACGTTTAACGTTAAAGCCGGAGTCGTCGTGCCGGTAGCAACGCTTAAAAAAGCGTTTGCGGAAGTGACCGATGTTACGGTTCCTCCGGTGCTCGCAGTAACGAGGTCAACAAACCCGCCACCGTTTTCTGAAACTCGGAATTTGTTGGTAGCCGTGTCGTAAAAAAGTTTCCCCTGCGCTGCGGTCGCCGTTGGCGCCGCTGTCGCGCGGAATGTCGCAGCTCCGTTAACGTCAAGTAGTGTCGACGGCGTCGTCGTTCCGATACCGACGTTGCCGTCCATTCGGACATTGAAAATATCGGTTGTGCCGTTATTGATCATGAACCGACTTTGGTTCGTTCCGGTAACGGGAACGAAGTTCAACGATCCGCCACGGTAGACACTTCCTGAATCTATTCCCTCGAGTCGGATAGTAGAATACTGACCCGCGGCTTGTCCTTCTAAACGCATTGTAGGATTCGCGCTAGCTATGTGCAGATTTGATGCGGGCCCAGCAGTGCCGATGCCGACGTTTCCGCCGTTCGGTGCAAGCAGAACGTAACCCTTTGTCGCGTTTGATGTTGATTCCAAAGTCAGGTTGCCACTCGCGGTGCTGTTGCCAAAAATCGAGTTGCCGCCCATTTTCAGGGTACCGTTCATCGGAACTGTACCGCTCGCCAGGAAATCTCCGGTACCGCCCGCGCTCGGCGTATAGAATTCCCAAGCAGGAGTTACGTTATTCCAACGTAACGACTGACCAGCTTGTCCCGCTGCCGGCGCCGCCGGCAAAGTTTTCGTCATGAAGATCGTGTCAGCGTAATTTTTTGTCGCGGCACCATCGGCGGCCGTTGGATCAGCGAGGCCCGCGATTTTTCGTGTTCCTGCACCGACCCCGTCAACGTCCCAGTCGGCAGACATCACCGATGTTCCGTCTTTACGAATGAAGTTGGATGCCGACGATGTTGTTACAGCGTCCACGTACTGTTTTGTTGAAGCACCGAGATTTGCACCCGGATCTGCCGACAAAACCAGAAGTCCGGTCATTGTGTCGCCAGCTTTATTCACGGGCGTGTAGGTAAGTGCATTGGTCACGTCACTCGACGCGAGCATGGAGTTGACCCAATTAGTTCCATTATACTTTAAGAAGTTCCCGGAGGTGATCGTTGTAATTGCGACAGGAGTACCTTTGATTTTATCAACCGAAGTGGCGCTGTAGACTCCGCTCACGTCACCCGCGAAAGCGGTAGCCTGCTGAAGTGCGCCAGTGATCCGCGCATCGTTGCCGGCTGCGAGTGTGTTCGCCGCAGTACCAACGTTCAAAGTTAAAGCCGGAGTCGTCGTTCCAGTTGCCACCGTCATGTACGCGTTCGCCGAAGTGACGTTCGTTACAGTTCCGCCACCTGTGCCGGCAGTGTAGTATTCCCAAAGATTTGTCGTGTTGTTCCAACGTAAGCTCTGCCCATCTTGAGTTACTGTTGGAGCTGCAGGAAGTGTCTTCGTTAAGAACTTTGTATCAGCATAATTTTTTGTCGCAGCGCCATCAGCGACGGTTGGATCAGCGAGACCCGAGATCGTGCGTGTGCCTGCGCCAGCACCGTCGACGTCCCAATTAGCTGACAGTACCGAAGTTCCATCTTTACGAATAAAGTTAGAGTTCGAGCTCGTGGTAACTGCATCAACATATTGTTTTGTCGAAGCACCAAGATTGGCGCCTGGATCGGCTGACAGAACGAGAAGTCCAGTCATCGTATCGCCAGCTTTATTAACTGGTGTATAGGTAAGAGCGGTCGTCACGTCACTCGAAGCTAGCATCGAGTTCACCCAGTTTGTTCCGTTGTATTTTAGGAAGTTTCCAGAAGTGATCGTCGTGATAGCGACAGACGTACCTTTGATTTTATCAACCGAAGTTGCAGAGTAGACGCCACTCACGTCGCCTGCGAATGCGGTGGCGGCGGGGAGCGCGCCGGTGATTCGAGAGTCGTTACCAGCTGCAACCGTGTTCGCAACGGTACCAACGTTCAATGTTAACGCAGGCGTAGTGGAGCCCGTTGCAACCGACAGGTACGAGTTAGCCGAAGTAACGTTCGTTACAGTTCCGCCACCGCCGATAAGATCAACAAAGCCGCCGCCATTTTCTGAAACTTTAAATTTATTTGTGGCGGTGTCGTAAAAGAGTTTTCCCTGTGCGGCGACAGCCGTCGGAGCCGTGGTTGCGCGGAATGTTGCAGCACCATTCACGTCAAGCTGAGTCGACGGAGTCGCCGTGCCAATACCGACGTTTCCGCCCGAGAAAGTCGCCGCGTAACCAACGCCACTTTGCGAAACAGCCAAAGCCGTCGAAGCGGAAGTCGTGTTGTTCACAAGCGCACCAGTCATAGTGCCGCCCGCAAGCGGAAGTTTCGTGGCGTCGTTCGTATCATCCGCTACGCAAGACCACGTGAATGGCGACACGCTAGTCATCTGAAGTTTCTGCGACGCCGTACAATTAGGTACCGCCCCGGCACCCATGACTTTTCCTGTAGTTGTGCCGACGTCGGCGCTGATAACTCCGGCAGCAACCGCGAGTCCACTTCCGACTTGAACCGCACCTTTCGCAGACGTCGTCGCATCGCCAATTGAAATGAGTGGAGTTGAAGTTCCAGTCGCGACGCTGATTGGGAGGGTACCGGTCACGTTCGTGACGGTGCCTGCGTTTGGAGCGAACCATTTCAGTCCCGACACTTCTGCCGAATCCGCCATCAACACCTGTCCGGTAGCTCCGACCGGCAGACGGACATTCGAAGTAGCGTCGCGCGAAAGTAAATCGCCCTTTGTCGTCAGAGGAGATGTGAGTTTTCCAGCGAACGAATCGTATTCAGCTTTTGAAATAGTACCGGATGTCACACCCAAACCAGAAGCGAGCGGCACGTTCAAAGTGTGTACGTTTGTCGCGGAGTTGATAGCCGGGGCGGTACCCGAAGAACCTGCCGCGTAGGTTTGTGTCGAACCGGTTTGGCCGCCAAGGGAGGTGAGGCCTGCTCCGGAAACTCCGAGTGTCTGCCACGAAGATCCGTTACAAAATGCGAGGTTTCCGCCAACGTACTTCAAAGTTCCCGACTTCGTCGCATCGCAGACCGCTCCGTCGTCGGCGAGTTTCAGACCGCTCGTCATAGCCACCGTGCCGTCGGCTTTGAAGTCACCAGTGGCCGTGCTTGGAGTGTAATACTCCCAAGCTAACGTGGTGTTGTTCCAACGAATGCTCTGGCCGTTTTGTCCAACGGCTGGCGCCGCTGGCAAATTCCGAGTAATGAATTTTGTATCAGCATAGTTTTTCGTCGCAGCTCCATCGGCCACTGTTGGGTCTGCGAGACCCGCGAGCTTTCGTGTCCCAGCGCCGGTTCCGTCAACGTCCCAGTCAGCCGACATAACCGAAGTTCCGTCTTTACGAATGAAGTTCGAAGCAGAACTTGTGGTCACGGCGTCGACATATTGTTTTGTCGACGCACCGAGTGCCGCCGATGGATCGGCCGAAAGAACGAGAAGTCCCGTCATCGTATCGCCGACTTTATTCACCGGTGTGTAGGTGAGTGCGTTCGTCACGTCACTCGAAGTGAGCATTGAGTTCACCCAGTTGGTTCCGTTGAAGCGTAAAAAGTTTCCAGATGTGATTGTCGTTATCGCAACAGGCGTACCTTTAATTTTATCAACCGACGTTGCGCTGTAGACTCCGCTTACGTCACCCGCGAATGCGGTTGCAGATTGTAAAGCGCCTGTAATTCTGGAATCGTTGCCCGCTGCGAGTGTATCAGCCGCAGTTCCCACGTTCAACGTCAAAGCTGGAGTCGTTGTTCCGGTCGCAACCGACATGTATGAGTTTGCCGACGTAACGCTTGTGACCGTTCCAGAACCGACGCTCGGAGTGTAGAATTCCCAAGCGGTGGTAGTATTGTTCCAACGTAAAACTTGACCATCTTGGCCTGCTGCTGGCACTGCGGGTAAGTTTCTGGTCAGTAATTTTGTGTCAGCGTAATTCTTTGTTGAGGCGCCATCGGTGGCAGTCGGATCAGCGAGACCCGCGAGTTTTCGTGTCCCTGCGCCGACTCCGTCAACGTCCCAATCGGCTGACAGAACCGAAGTGCCGTCTTTACGAATGAAATTTGAG